>CAYUZZ010000187.1:0-5205 GCA_964449505.1 uncultured Hyphomicrobiales bacterium
ATCTTTCAGCAAAATACCATAGGAAGCAGTTCCCCAATTATCTCTAAATTTATTGCGTTCCATTGATACAACCTTAGTGTACATAACTGCAACACCAGCACCATTATCAATGAATTGATTATCATTATACTTACACGAATCAGAAAACATAAAGTGAAGCCCATATCTTTTATTAGATTGGCTTATATTATCGACAATTAAAGTATTTTTTACAAATTCAAAATAAATTCCATCTCTATGTTTTTTTATTATGTTTTTGCTTATAGTAATGTTGTTACATTTCCATAGATGAATTCCATTTCCAGATGAAGTTTCCTTTAGGAAATTCCCAGTTAAATTATTTCCTCTGATTTTGCAATTATCTGAATTAGCAATATAAATCCCAAAAAAGCAATTTAGTGTAATTATGTCATCAATTTCAACATTACTACAATTTCTTATTTTGATGGCGGCATTATCAGAAGTATGTGCTAAAGGTACATTTATTAATTTCAAGCCAGAAACTCTAACGGAATCCGAAAGAATTGTTAACAAATCACCGGTTTTAAAGTTAGCATTAAATACTGGATAATTATATCCGATAATTGATATTTTTTTATTCACAATTATATTGTTAATGTAATAAACACCACTCTTAACAAAAATAGTATCACCATCAGTTGTATTAAATAACAAATTTTGTATAACTTTATTACTTAACTTATTGCTGATACTAAGTGTTTTGGAATATGATTGACTAACAATTCCAACTAAAAAAGCTATCAATATAAGTGTTACTATTGATTTGTAACCGAGAATTCTTCCTTTACCAGCCTTTGCAAATCTTCCCATTTTAATATTTCCGGATTATGCGTTAATTTAATTTTTTTGGCATCCTCTTCGTTTTTTATCGTTACAGCATTAAGTCCCATTGGTGAGTTAAAATCAGGACTTTTTATAAAAAAAGCATCCTCAGCCTTGATAAATGTACCTGGCTTTAAATAATTTATTGTCCATATTGACTTAATTTTACTATTAAATTCTTGATTTTGATTTTTATACAAAATTAGACATTCAATGACATCAAATCTGTAAATCTTTCCAGTATTTGTTATAATTTGTGCACCCCACTTGGGGTCAATAATAGTCATTTTGCAATGTTCACATACATCCTTTCCATAATCAAATGGTTTAGGTTCGTAAGAACATGACGAAAGTACCAACATACATACAACAATAGCAATATAAAATTCGGAACTTACTTTAAATAATTTTTTCATGTTTTTTCTCATAATAAGTGGAAAAAATTACCAGTAAAATACTAATCAAGATAATAAAAAAGGCAATATGTGGAAATGAACCTGCTTCGAAATTTAAAAGTTGCTCAGTTCCAATCAGCGGTGGTTGATAAGACATGCCTGGAATCTTGATGATAGCTGTTGGGCTTAAGTTATGACCATAATCGTATTCCCATTGATAAAAGTCAACCATACCTATGATACCACCAAGAAAAAATATTCCTAACCATACAAGTTTAAATTTATAATTTTTTACAAAAGCTATGATTAATCCAAATATCATCATAAAAATCATAAAAAATGGAATTATTTTTAGTTCGGGTATGGCATCTTTGTCTATTATTTTCATTCCGATATAATGATTTAATCCATTGATACTATTCAAGTCATTGTCTTTATGACCCTCTAATTTATACACATATATGTATATTCCCAGTCCCTCTGGATACTGTGGAGCATTTAAACTAATGCTCCACAATGGGAAAAGAAAACTAAATCCCAGTATCAAGGATGCAGTAATCATTAATAATTTTGATAAATTTTTCATATTCAAAAAACATTTTAGTTTTATTTTGTAAACTTAGACCAATTTATAATCGGTTTAATTTCCTTGAATGCAGGCAAATAAAGTTTTTATTCATTCACAAATACCAGTATTTGCCTGTATTGTATGCGTTTAATACCCCAAATTATAATCTCTTATTTATTCCAAGAAATTGCAACTTTAGAATTAGGAGCTGATACTCTAATATATCCTTGCATTTCCTGATGCAATGCCGAACAGAAATCAGTACAATAAAATGGTACAATTCCAGCTTTTAATGGCACCCATTTATATGTAATTGTTTCACCTGGCATAATTAACAATTCTGCAGTTTGTGCTCCCATAACAGCAAATCCATGGGGAACGTCCCAGTCTTGTTCTAAATTAGTAACATGAAAATAGACTTCATCTCCCACTTTTATACCCTCAATTTTATCAGGGGTGAAATGAGACCTGATTGAAATCATATATACATGAACCTTGTTACCTTCACGAACAACTTTTGTATCATTAGGAGTCAATGTTTTGTAAGTATGCTGATTTTCTTCTAATTTAAAAAACCTAACAGAATTTTTAACAATTTTCTCAGCCGCAATACTTTGGGCATAATGGGGTTCGCCGATTGTTGGAAAATCTAATAATAGTTTCATTTTTTCACCTGAAATATCAATTAACTGTGCAGATTGACTCAATTCAGGTCCTGTTGGCAGATAGCGGTCTTTCGTAATTTTGTTGAGTGCAAGCAAGTATTTGTCATTTGGTTTTTTAGTATCTCCACCAATAATGCTAAGATGCCCAATAGAATAATACACTGGTATTCTGTCTAATACTTTAAAATTCTTCAAACTCCATTTAACCACCTCTGATGATACAAACATAGAAGTATAAGCATTTCCCCGGCTATCAAATTCAGTATGTAATGGACCTAATCCTGGGTTTTCAACCTCACCAGCTATTACTTTATCGTAATTTAATACCCTAATACCTTCAATTTCCTTCTCGAAATTTTTCGCCTTTATTGCAGCTAACATCTTTGTGAATGAAAATACTGGAATTACTGTTGATAGTTTACCGCCCCCTACAATAAATTCGCCAGTTGGGTCAACATCACAACCATGAGGCGACTTTGGAGTTGGTAAATAGTAAACCAATCCTGGACATTCAGCAGGGTTTAACACTAATACTTCCTTCATTTCGGTTGAAGTAGCACTGTGTTTTTTTTCATCATATACGTTGTGGTAATAAGAAGTTGGGAATTTCTTACCTTTGCCAGCAGCAATAAATTCTTCGGCTTTTTTCCAATTAATGGCAGCAATAAAATCCTTATCATTT
This sequence comes from uncultured Hyphomicrobiales bacterium, assembly GCA_964449505.1. Taxonomy (GTDB): domain Bacteria; phylum Bacteroidota; class Ignavibacteria; order Kapaibacteriales; family UBA2268; genus JBDHXE01. Next base: position 3,154 of record CAYUZZ010000187.1, read on the forward strand.
TGACTAGCGTTCACTTCTTTCAAAGAATTTGCCTGCTCTGCGTTGTAACAAGTGAAAAAATACCACCCATGGGATTTATCTTTTCCAGCGTGGCTCAAATCATAATCAAAACCTGGCATTAATATCTGGAATGCAATTTTCATATCTCCTTTATCTTTGTCCACTTTGATAAAGGTAATAGTTCCTTTGAATTTCTCTTTATATTCTTCAATTGATATATCATCATTTGGTATAGGCACACTAAATCTTGTACCTGCAACAACATATTCAGTATTTTGTGTTGTAAATGGAGAGGAGTGATTACCTGAACTATTTGGTATTTCGATAATTTCAACAGTTCTGAAAGTTTTCAAATCAATTCTCGCAATTCTAGGTACATTATTACCATTAATAAATATCCATCGTCCATCTGTTTCGCCATTTGTTTGTGATAGCTCTGGATGGTGGGCATCATCCCATGGAATAAACCCGTGAGATGTATTCAACATAGGTCTTGTTTCTTCGCTGTATCCCCAAGATTTTTCTGGATCTTGTGAAAATACTGGTATAACTCTCAATAATCTTCCGCTTGGCAACCCATAAACTGACATCTGCCCACTAAACCCACCAGACATAAATGTGTAGAACTCGTCATATTTGCCAGGGGCTACATATACTTTGCTCGCTGCATCCGAATCACTTGCCGAATCCTTACTCGAATTACAAGCAAAGATTATTGATACTAATATCAACGTTATTAATATCAACAAATAAGGTACTTTAAAATGTTTCATAACTCCTCCATTAAATTATTTAGAATTGGAAATATCTCTCAAATGCTCAAAAATGGCTTTTGCATCATCAAGTGTAACATTCTGGTTTGTCATTTGTGTCATATATATTCTTAGTAATGCTTTTGTTGTATCATTATTAAGTAACATTTTGTCAGGTGCAGTTATCATACTGAGGATGTATTCAGGTGAACGACGGTTAACCACATCACCCAATGCAGGTCCGACAAGTCGGGTGTCATATTTATGACAGGCTGTACATTTTGCTTCAAAGAGTTGCTTCCCTTTTAGTGCTAAACTATTATCTAATGGTCCCACAGTTATTTTTTCTACAACTACAAACTCATTATTTTCTGGAGTTTCAGAACCACCACAAGACACTAATACGGATAAGGCACTCGCTAACATTCCAAGCTTGACGATCCCTCTCCAAAATTTCAAGCTGGTTATTGAATTAATAGACCACATAAAAAGCTCCTTTAATATTATATCAGACTTTTTTTTCTGATTGTTAAAAATTAATTTTATTACAATAAACTGTCTAAAGTAGTTTCATAAATACTTTTCAAATTATCTTTGTTGCCATATTTTAATAAATAATCAAGTTTCTGATACTTACTTTTATTTTCAAAATCTAATTGTTTATTAATTAAGTGCTTGTTTTCTACTGCTCCAATTATATCTGAAAGTTTAATTTCACATGGCGACTTATGTAGTTTCACTCCACCTTTCAGTCCTTTTTTTGTTTCAATCAAACCGTCTTTATTTAGTGATTGAAGTATTTTAGTTAAATAATGAAATGGTATATCCAAATTAATTGAAAGCTGATTGATGGGTATATAGTCATTGCTTTGGTATTCTGCTAAATATAGCAGTGCTTTTACTCCATACAAACTTGTTCTCGTTAATAACTTCATATTATTATCAGATTAATTTATCCGAAAATAACTAATAATCAGATACAAACAAAATTATTTTTTTTTATTTTCTATTTTTTTATAAATAGTTTTTTTTATTTTGGATAATTTTTTGATATATTAATTTTTTTTAATATGTTTCGGAATATTATTTAGCGAAAAATAAAATGATTGATGAGTTAGTAAACAAAGTTGTATGGATAACAGGTGCAGGCAGAGGTATTGGAGCTGCAACGGCAAAAAAATTCATTGATAGAGGCTCGATAGTTGTTGCAAGCTCTACAAGAGAGTTCAATGATTATGTCGATTTAGGTTTTTATCCAGATGAATTTTCTGCGATTAAGTGGGGTTCTATAATAAAACAT
>CAYUZZ010000188.1:0-5191 GCA_964449505.1 uncultured Hyphomicrobiales bacterium
AATTTATCATCGTAAAGTTTATAAATTTGCATAATAAAAGGGTATGATACATTAATTTGCAATTTTTTTATTAAGTATAGATTCTCTCTAATTTTTGGATTAGGTTCAAATTCAGGGTTGATTAAAAACATATAGAATTTTGAATACTTTTTGATTTCATCCAGCAAATTACTTAAATCATTTTCGGAGTGAAATTCGAACCTATCTTTAAATACTTCAAATACTTTGTTTTGATTTGGGATACTATTAAATTTGAAAGTTAAATAATCTCTTATAAAATCGGACATACGATTGGTTTTAGTAAGTTCTTCTGTTGTGTGATTCTCTATCTCAACCCAATATTTTTCATAAATTTTTTGTTGAATTTTGTAATCTAAACCCATCAAGATATAATTTCGTATCAAGTCAGCCTGACTCAAATCCAATCCTGTTGAATTTAAACTTTGGAATATTTTCTGAGGGTCGTCTTTTGATTTGTCAAGTGCAATCTCAATAAAAATCAATTTAATAAAGCCATTATAAAGTAATTCAATCTGTTCTAGTAAGATATTCTCATAAAAATAGTTGTAATTCTCAACTATTCTCGAGAACTCATTAATTTCTGAATGGTATAATCCCAAAATATATTTTAGCGAAATATCATCTTTTTTAATTGGTTTCAATTTAAGTTTTTCGTCGTCTTCCAGTTCATCATTAATCAAATATCTTGTTTTTAATTTTTTTGATAGCTCTGAATTGCCTGATTCCTCAGCTCTTTTAGCTAACGCTGCAATAAAAAGAGTTAACGTTGTAAGTCTTTGTTGTCCATCTATAATTGTTAATTCTGGTGAACCGGTAATTAAATTCAATTGGATGTAAACTATGCTACCAATAAAATGCGTTGCAATTTTGTCGTCAGAGCCAGATTTAAGAATATCAGAGAAAAGCTGTTTGCACTGTTCATATTTCCAATCATAATTTCTTTGATAAACCGGTATAAAAAATTGAGCATCCTGCTGCTGCATAAATTTTGGTATAGAATTTTGTTTCGCTTCCATAATTGTTTTAAATATTTTCCATTAAAAAATTGATGATGATTTAGTTATTTTCTGATTTTAATATTATATTTATTTTTTATGTTTTACAAAAATAACATAAGTTTTTTATATAATTACAAGGGATATATGTCGCCTTTTTTTGAGAAATTCGGATTTATACTTTATTATATCATTGTTACATTCTTTTTTTGGACTTATTATTCGTCCAAATATAATATTAATTTATCAAGAATCGGAAACATAAATAATAGGTTTGATATTCCCAACAAGGGTAGAAAGTTCTGGTTTGTGGTTCTTGTTGCAATAGTTTTGTTAATGTCAATTCCATCATTGATTTTTACCTCATCATTTAATTATGATTGGGTGCGAATAGTATCGCAAGTTATACTTATTTCAATGATTCTGTATCGTTATGCTTTTATTGGTGTATTTTTTGGAGACCAAGGCTTTTACCTTTTTGATGATATAATTTTTTGGGACAATGTCAAATCATTTTCATGGTTACGAAATTCCACTTCTGTTCTTTTAATAATCAATCTGAAAAGTGGTAAAACCAAGAAAATAAATTTTCCCAAATTTTTGGAGACTAATGTAGATGATATTTTCAAAAAATATATCAATCAATCAGTTTTCTGATTTTTATTCCAAAATAAATATTCCTGTAAATGAAAAGCTTAGTAGTAGTATGATCAAAGCAAGCCACCCCAGAATCTTTCTCTTGACATCCAAAGATTCTGTTGACAGAATTGGAGGATGTTTCAATTTAACGAAAAATTTTGCTATCATAGCCCATACAAGCCAACCCGACCATCCTCTGAAAATTGGAGGATAAATTTTATAAATTGAGTCCACAGCAGGTAAAAACGTTTGTCTAAAGCTGTACATATCGTCGCCAACAGGAATTAAGGTAAGAAAATCGTGGAATGCTCCAACTAATGATAAAATACCAACAAAGAGTAGAAATTGGAACGTGAATTTAGCAATCTTGCTGTGAGTTTTTTCTCCGAACATGGCATAAGTAATATGGCCTCCATCTAACTGACCCATAGGAAGCATATTAAGTGTAGTTACAAATAGACCAAACCACCCAACATTTAGAAAAGGATAATGATAAATCTCATTCATAGGTGGCAGAAAACCATTTGGATTTGCAAATAATGAAACCATTGCAGAATAAACAAGTGTATCGCCAAAATGCAAACCAAAAGTTGGTATATGTCCGCCAAATTGAGTTATATATTCTGGATGAAGCAAATAGATATAGTCTATACCAGGCAGATTAATCAAGCCATAGGCCAAAAATGACACTGCCACAAAAAATCCAGCTAACGGTCCTGCAACTCCAATATCAAACAAGGCAGTTTTGTTTGGAATTGGTGTACGGGTTTTGATGACAGCTCCAAATGTGCCAAAATTGAGAGTAAATGTAAATGGAAACGGGATATAGTATGGTAGCGTTGCATCAACTTTGTGGTATTTGGCTGCGAAATAATGCCCAAATTCGTGTGCAGATAAAAAACTTAATATTAAAATAGCGTAGGTGATTCCATAATGCCAATTTAGAACTTCGGTAAAGTCTTTGTAAGCCCACTGAGTTCCAGCTATCATACATGTAATGAACGAAAGCCCAAAAAGCAATAAGTTTAAAAGCGGAAATGATATCCGCTTTTTAGTATTCGAAACGTATGTAAATTCACTCATCTTTATAAATTATACACTTGTAATTCTGGTTTCATCTGTGGGAATAATAAAACATCTCTAATCGATTTTTCGGCAGTGAGCATCATCACAAGTCGGTCAATGCCAATACCAAGTCCTGCTGTTGGTGGCATACCTATTTCGAGTGCATACAAAAAGTCGTCATCAACTACCATAGCTTCCTCGTCGCCTTGTGCTCTTATTAATGCCTGTTCTTCCAATCTTGCTCTCTGGTCGCGAGCGTCGTTAAGCTCCGAGAATGCATTTGCTAATTCTGAGGCGTTCACAAATAGCTCGAATCTTTCTACCAATCCTGATTCGGTCCGGTGTTTCTTGGCAAGTGGTGACATTTCTATTGGATAATCAATTACGAAAGTTGGTTGAATTAGATTTTCTTCTACTTTTTGACCGAATATTTCATCAAGAATCTTCATCAGGCTCATTGATGAATCTACGTTAACACCAATGTTATTGCAAATTTCAATCAGTTCTTCTTTTGTTTTGCCTTTCAAATCATAGCCAGTGTACTCTTTATAAAGGTCAAACATTTTAGCTCTGCGGAAAGGTTTATCAAAGGAAATCACAGTGTCATCGATTTTGACTGAGGTACTTGCATTAACCTCTTTTGCAATTGAATATATAAGGTCTTCTGTCATATCCATCATCCAGTTATAATCTTTGTATGCAACATAAATTTCCATAGCTGTATATTCTGGATTGTGCATTTTGTCCATGCCTTCATTACGAAAATTCTTACTAATTTCGTACACACCCTCAAATCCTCCAACAATCAATCTTTTTAGATATAATTCATCGGCAATTCGAAGGTAAAGAGGTATGTCCAAAGCGTTATGATGGGATTTAAAAGGACGTGCAGTTGCACCACCATATATTGGTTGCAATACAGGTGTTTCCACTTCCAACCAACCTCTATCATCAAAATATCTACGCATTTTGCTAATTATTTGTGAACGTTTTTTGAAAACTTCCCTATTTTGATAATTAACAATTAGGTCAAGGTATCTTTTACGATAGCGAACTTCTTTGTCGGTAAATGCATCATATATCACCTTATTACCTTGTTCATCAACATCTTCTTTGGCAATTGGGATAGGAGTTAGCGATTTGCAAAGCAGGGTAACTTCTTTGGAATGTATTGATACTTCACCCATTTTAGTTCTGAATGCAAAACCCCTTACCCCAACAATATCGCCAATATCGAGTAACTTGAAATTATCATAAAAATCCGGCTGGTCGTCCTTTTTAATATAAATCTGAATCTTCCCTGTTTCGTCGAGTATATGGAAAAATGATGCTTTACCCATTTTCCTTATACTCATTATCCTACCTGCAACCGATACATCGGGATATTGGTCGGGAATTTCATCGGAGAAATTGCTTAATATCTCGGTAGTTGAATTAGTTTTGTTAAAGGAGTAGGGATAAGCATTTAAGCCACTTTGCTCCAACAGATTCAGTTCTTCTAATCTGCGTAATTCGTGTTCGTTTCTTTCTTTAGCCATAATATTTAAAATTATCAATTTAATATAGCATTAACGAAAAAAAAGTGTAATTGATGTATATTATTATTCAAAAAATCAAAACCTTCAAATTATAATGAGTTATTTTAATTAATTAAAATAAATAATGTATAAATATATCAATTATTTTTCTTATATTTACGTCAATTGAAATGTTAGGATTAACATAATTAACAAAATATGAACTTTTAGAGGAATTACTTGAAATCAGTTTATTTTTCACAATCTGCACAAGCCAAAGGTAGCCGCGAGAATCAAAGAACTCATAAAATTAACTTCGAAATAAAAGCCCTTCAATTGAGAGTTGTTGACGAAGATGGTACAATGCTTGGTATTATGTCCCGTTCTGAAGCAATGAAAATGTCTGAACAAAGAGAATTAGATTTAGTAGAAATTGCTCCACAAGCTAATCCGCCTGTCTGCAAAATAATCGATTATGGTAAATTTAGTTACGAGATTCAGAAAAAAGAAAAGCTTCAGAAGAAAAACCAGCAACAACAACAAATGAAGGAAGTTAGGTTTAAATGGAGAACCGATACTCATGATTTTAATTTTAAAACCCGCCATGCGAGGGAATTTATAGAAGAAGGCAACAAAGTAAAAGCTTCTGTTATGTTCAGAGGACGTGAAATTACTCATACCGATATAGGCAGAGAGCTTCTCGAGAAATTTGTAGAAGAGCTAAAAGATATAGCTAAGATAGATTCTATTATCAAAATGGAAGGAAAAAACATGTCTGTAATTATGGCTCCCGAAAAAGTGAAAAAGTAGTAATTTCCTACATCTTTTTTTTCAAATAGACTTATCCTCGCATTTTTTTATTATGCAAGTAAATTTTAATTTATAATATTTAATATGGTTTTATATGGCTGCTAGAGAACATACAAAAAATAGTTCAAATAATCAGTCGGCAAA
>CAYUZZ010000189.1:0-5165 GCA_964449505.1 uncultured Hyphomicrobiales bacterium
GTATGTCCGATTGGGGAGGTGTCTGTACCATGGATACAATTTATACGGTAACTGACTTTATCTTTTGGCTCTTTTTGGGCGTTTCAGTAATTATGGGCATCTATGTAGGAGTGATGTTTATGACCGCTGGAGGAAATCCCAGTCAAATGGAAAAAGCACGTTCAATGGTAGTATATTTGGTCATAGGAATTGTAATAGCAATAGCGGTTAAATTAATTCCTTCGCTTGCCAGAGCAGTCATCGGAGTGTAGTTTTCTATTTTAAGAGAAATTCTTTCCAAAAGAGCAACAGTTATCAATGTTGCTCTTTTATTTAGAATTTAAAAGTTGAAATGAATAAAGAAATTAACGCATTAATAGTAGGCGGATGCCTAAGTACACAGTATAATGTAAAGAATTATGGGGTAAAATTAGAAGAAATTTATATTTCTTTGGTACAACAACGCCTTTTATCAGATTTTGGAATTAAGTTGAGCTATATTCCAATGTATTATGAAAGGTTCAAGGATGTGATAGAAAGAATTCCCAAATATTATTCGCAAATGGAACCCGATTTGATAATTTGTCAAATTAGGAGTCAACAATATATTAGACTTGTCCCAATGGTAAATACCTATGCTGATGAACAGAAGAAGTTGAAGCTAACGATTAATTTACCATATTTAAAAGAGTATAAAAATGAAACATATCGCCCTGAAGCAATTTACGAAATTTACGAAAATATAACTGAATTTGGTAAGAACGATAATAATATAGGCAAATCCGCCAAGCTAACCGAGAAAGTACTTGATTTGTTCTACAACCAAAAAACAAGGATTAAAATAAATGAGTTAAACTTCAAAACTGGAATTGCTTTTGGAAATAGAAGAATGGCAATCAAATTATACTTTAAGCTTATTGATGAAATTATTGAATTTGCCCAAATAAATAAAAAGAAAATCATTTTTTTGGGAATTTATCCCAGACCAATATCAATTATCGAAAATGTAATATCAAAAGACATCAATGATAAATTTATCAAGTATTTTGAGAATAAACCATATATGTATGTCAATTATTTTGATGAATTTGATAAAAATTGGAATAAATACTACCAAGGCGATTTGGTTCATCTAAACAAAGATGCCCATATTTATATTGCAGATGTATTTTATAAACAATTAAGCAGACTGATTGGATTATAAAAGGACTACCAGCTTGCTTTTGTAAGGTTGCCAAATAGTGAAATTTGATGTTTCTGCAACCAAACCATTCCATCAGCAGCAGCTTTTGCAGCAGCAATATTTGTGATGCAAAGCACATTATTGTTTAATGCAGTGGAGCGTATCAAAACATCATCCTGATATGCCTTCCTACCAAGAGGAGTATTGATTACCAATTTTATATTGCCACTGTTTAGCATCTCAATTATGTTTGGATGTCCTTTGTCGATTTTTTGAATCAAATTACATACAACACCCTCTACATGTAAACGGCTATAAGTTCCCAAAGTGGCATATAGTGAGAAGCCTAAGCTAATAAGTTTTTTTGCAATTGGAACAAGGTTTTTTTTGTCATAATCATTAACACTAACAAACACATTTCCGCTAATAGGAAGATTATTGCCTGCAGCAATTTGTGATTTAACATACGCCTCCCCAAAAAATTCACTTAATCCCATAACTTCTCCCGTAGATAACATTTCCGGACCAAGCATTGTATCGACACCTGGGAATTTTCTTAATGAGAAAACTGGTGATTTAACAGCATAATGATTTATGTTAGGAGACTTTGGAATTTCAAGGTCTTTAAATTTGTAGCCCAGCATTGCATAGATGCAAAGCTTGGTAAGAGGAATACCGGTAGCTTTAGATATGAATGGAACAGTCCGCGATGCACGAGGGTTTACTTCAATCAAATACACATCGTCATTATAAATGGCAAATTGAATATTAATAAATCCGATAATTCCCAGCTTTGAAGTGATGCTGTAGGTTAGCTCGCGAACTTCATCTCTCAATTGAGCAGAAATACTGAAGGGGGGCAACACAGAACAACTATCACCCGAATGGATGCCTGCTTCTTCGATATGTTCCATTATACCACCAATTATGATAGTCTCACCGTCAGAAACTGCATCAACATCCATTTCAATCGCATTTTCAAGGAACTTGTCAATTAGTATTTCTTGCTCGTGTTTAACATTTATGGCATTTTCGATATATTTAATCAAATCCTCTTTTGAATAAACAATAGCCATACCTCTGCCACCAAGTACGTAAGATGGACGCACAATTACAGGATAACCGATTTTATTCGCTATTTCAATTGCTCCATCAACGCTATAAGCAATATCTCCCTCCGGACACTTTATCTCAGTATCTTTGAGATAATCTATCAACTTTCCCCTATCCTCGCAAATATCAATGATTGATTGTTCTGTACCCAGTATTTTGAGACCTTTATCAAATAATTTTTTCGATAATTTTAAAGGTGTTTGGCCTCCAAGTTGTAGAATAATGCCATCGGGGTTTTCCAACTCGACAATATTCATCACATCTTCAAAAAAAACAGGTTCAAAATATAATTTATCTGAAGTATCGTAATCTGTGGATACAGTCTCTGGGTTACAATTTATCATAATGGTTTCGATACCCAGTTTTTTTAGTTCAATCGAAGCTTGCGAAGCACAATAATCAAATTCAAGCCCCTGTCCAATTCTAAAAGGTCCTCCACCAAGCACTATATACTTTGTTTTGGCAGATGGGAATGATTCATTCTCATTTTGAAAAGTTGAATAATAATATGGAGTTTGAGCTTCGAATTCACCAGCGCAGGTATCAACCTTTTTAAAAGTAGGTAAAATATTAAATTCAAGGCGTAAATCCTTAATTTCTTCTTCATCGGTATTGCACAATTCACAAATCTGGGCATCGGAAAAGCCAGATTTTTTGGAGCGTTTTAGCAAATCGACATTCAAATATTCAGAATTCGCTATCAATTCATTTTCAATTTCGATGATTTGTTGGATATTATATAAAAACCAGATGTCGATTTTTGTAATTTTATGGATTTCATCAATCAAAATACCCATTTTTAAAGCTTCTTTTATAAAAAAAGGACGCATTGGATTAGGAGTGCTTAATCTTTCTTTTATCACATCAATTGATAAATTGTCCATACCTTTAATACATAGACCATTCACCCCAATTTCCAAGCTTCGGTATGCTTTCTGTAATGCTTCCCTAAAGTTAGTACCAATAGCCATTACTTCACCAACCGACTTCATCTGAGTATTTAAATCATTTTTAACTTTAAACTTCTCGAAGTCAAAACGTGGGATTTTTACCACCACGTAATCAATCACTGGCTCGAAAGACGCAGGGGTTGTCTTCGTAATATCATTTTGAATTTCATCAAGAGTTAAACCAACCGACAATTGAGCTGCGATTTTAGCAATAGGAAAACCAGTAGCTTTGGATACAAGTGCAGAACTCCGGGATACTCTTGGATTCATTTCTATTACTTTTATATTCCCATCCAATGGGTTTACTGCAAATTGAATATTAGAGCCACCTGTGGCAACACCTACCTTTCTAATAACTTTCAGAGAATAATCTCTCAATACTTGATATTCTTGGTCGCAAAGAGTTTGGGCGGGCGCAATTGTGATGCTGTCACCAGTATGAACACCCATAGGGTCAAAGTTTTCTATTGAACAAATTATGATGGCATTATCATTCAAATCTCTTACGACTTCAAACTCAAATTCTTTCCAACCGATTAACGATTCTTCCACTAATATTTCACTAATTGGAGAAAGGTTCAAGCCATTAATGACAATTGTCTGAAATTCTTCAATGTCGTTTGCAATTCCACCGCCACTGCCTCCCATTGTTAAAGAAGGTCGTATGATTGCGGGAAATCCAACTTCACCTATAAATTCCAAAGCATCTTTTAATGATTTTACTGTTTTACCTTTTGGTGATTCAATTCCAATCTCGGACATAGCCTGCCGAAACAATTCTCTTTTTTCGGCTGTTTCTATAGATAATTTGCTCGCACCTAATAGTTCTACATTATACTTTTGTATAATGCCTTTTTCGTATAAATCAAGTGCTGCATTTAATGCCGTCTGGCCTCCTACAGTTGGGAGTATGGCGTCAATTTTTTCTTTCTTAATTATTTGTTCAATTATATCTGATGTAATTGGCTCAATATAAACTCGGTCCGACAACTCTGGGTCAGTCATTATTGTTGCTGGGTTGGAATTTATCACAACCACATAATAATCTAAGGCTTTCAGAGCCTTTACTGCTTGGGAGCCTGAATAATCAAATTCCCCGGCTTGACCTATCACTATGGGACCTGCTCCAATAACAAGAATTCTGTTTATATCTGTTCTTTTAGGCATTTTGCGAAATCACTGTTTTATAAAAGTTATCAAAAATGAATTTATTAGCATCATTTGGACCTGGTGATGCTTCAGGGTGGAATTGAACGGAATTTATTGGTAAATTGCGATGTTTGATGCCACTGACTGTATTGTCATTTAGGTGAAGCCATGTTAATTCCCAGTCTTTGTCGGATAATAAGTCGGTCATTGATATTGCATAATTATGATTTTGGGCAGTAATAAATACTCTGCCACTACTCATTTCTTTTACAGGATGATTGCCACCATGATGACCAAAGGGCAATTTTTCCACCTGAAGGTTAAACGCTTTGCCAATTAATTGATGCCCAAAGCAAATTCCAATTACAGGATATGAATTATATGCAAAATCAAGTATATACTTTCCGATTTTATCTACTGTTCTCGGGTCGCCCGGACCATTTGACAGGAAGACAGCATCGAATTCGAGTTCCGAGATATATTTATCGAAATACTGATTGAATGGAACGAGAAGTATTTTATTATAATACTTCTGAAGGTCGCAAATGATATTATTTTTTATCCCAAAATCTATTGTTAGTAATTTAATATCATTATCCGAAGTTCCATCAATTATTTTTACATCCTCATTTATTACATCCAAGTAGAGATTGTAATCAGATATTGATGGTTGATTTTTAATTTTTTCCAAAAATAATTCGGGCTTTGTGTCAATAGTCGAGATGCCACCATTTATAGCACCATACATTCTAATTTGTCTTGTTAATGCTCTTGTATCAATTTTATTAATT
>CAYUZZ010000190.1:0-1881 GCA_964449505.1 uncultured Hyphomicrobiales bacterium
GTAGTTCACTTTATTTTCCATCCTAAAGTGGGGAATTAAACAGAATATTTTATTATGTTCGTTGTTTATGTTTTTGCCAACTGAAGTATACAAGTACTCAATTCTGTTTATATAAAACTCAGTTATTTTTCCACGAACCATTTTTAAAGTACTATTTAGGAATTTATTCTCTTCAGTAAATCCTTCACCTAAAATACCAATTGATGCTGGAAGCCATCTTTCAGGAAACATGCCTTCAAATTCTCCACCTTTCTTATATTTATTAATCTCAGATTGAATAATACTAAATACAGTTTCCTTGCCTTCATCAGTATCCACAGATAAATTTAATTTCTTAATTTCTTTCAAAATTTCACTAATATTTGGATAAAGTAGACAAATTGAATAAGGTGACTGATTATTGTAAATCATCACTTGTTCAATAAAACGTGATTGATCCACCAGTGCTTCTTCAATTCCTTCTGGACTAAATTTTTCTCCATCACTTCCAATTAATAAGCTTTTAAATCTTCCCAACACATAAAGAAATCCATCTTCGTCCAAATAGCCAAGATCACCAGTATAAAGCCATCCATCTTTAAGTGTTTCGGATGTGGCTTTTGCATTATTCCAATAACCCGCCATTACGTTTTCGCCTTTGCAAATAATTTCGCCACTTTCTCCAGTTGGAAGTTCTTCGCCTTCTTCATTAATTATTTTTACTTCCAAACTTTTTACAATTCTGCCTGAAGAACCCATTTTATGAATTACTGGAACATTTGCAGAAATAATTGGAGCTGCTTCACTTAATCCATAACCTTGAAACATGGGAATTCCTATTGCATAGAAAAATCGTTGTAACTCAATATCTAGTAAAGCTCCACCACCAATAAAAAATTCAAGTCTTCCCCCAAATCCTTCTCTAATTTTACTGAACAATATTTTGTCAAATATTTTAATTAATGGAAGTTTAAGTTTTGATAATCCTTTTCCCTTTCTAAATCCATCACCATTATAATCATAGGATATTTCAAGTGCTTTTTTGAATAATTTGCCTACCTTTTCTCCTTTTAAATTAATTCCGTTTTCTATATTTTTTCTAAAATTTTTTGCCAAAGCTGGAACACTTAGTAGAAATGTGGGTTTTATTTCTTTAATATTTATTGGAATATTTTTTAGTGTTTCAAGTGGAGTTTCACCATTTTGTATTGAAGCCATACTTGCGCCATTTTTCATTAGAGTATAAATGCCTGCAGTATGAGCAAATGAATGATCCCAAGGTAAAATTAAAAGTGACGAATAATATTCTGGAATTGGCAAAAGCGAGGTTGCTTGTTCAACATTTGCAGTATAATTTCTGTGAGTTAAAATAATTCCTTTCGGATCGGCAGTTGTTCCAGAAGTATAACAAATATTTGCAAAATCGTCATTTTCAATTGATTTCCACAAATTATTAAATGATTCATAATTTTCAATTAAATATTCTTCCCCTAATTTTAACACTTGATTACGTGAAATTTCATTATCCTTTAAATCTTCAATTTCGTCAAGAACAATAATCTTTTCTAATTCTGGAAGATCGTTTTCAATCTTTCTAATTTTTGTTAAATGCCTTTTGGAAACAATTACAAACTTGCAGCCTGCGTGAGATAACCTAAATTTTAAGTCAATTAGTTCATCTATTTTAACAGAAATAGGAACATTTATAGCACCAATAAAAACAACTCCCATTTCACTCATAACCCAATCATTGCGCCCTTCGGATATTAAAGCAACTCTTTCCCCTTTTTTGAGATTGAGTTTAATGAGTCCTGCAGCAAAATTATGAATAAGTTTTCGCATCTCTTTATAAGATGTCCCTTGATATTTATCCCCAATTTTCTCCCACATTAAAATATTGTT
>CAYUZZ010000190.1:1981-3653 GCA_964449505.1 uncultured Hyphomicrobiales bacterium
CCTTCATTAGTTTTGTTTGTGTATTTTGGCTGTCTTTCACCATATCCTTTGTAACTAATTCTTGTTTCATCAATTCCATTTGAAATGAACCATTCGTAAACAGATTTAGCTCTCTGCTCTGATATTTTCTGATTGAATTTATCAGAACCACTTGCATCTGTATGTCCTTGAATTTCAATTACAGAATTAGAAATTGCAAGAATTTCTTTAGCTTTTGGAAGTATTCTTTCCAATTTTGAAACAGCTATATTAGAAAGTTTAGCACTGTTTAATTCAAATGCGATTTCCAAATCAATTGAAGCAACATCATCTTTTGGATCGAGTGGATTTTTACCAAGTTTAACTTCAAGGAAATCATCAACACCGCCTTCATCTGTATCTTTAGATAAAGGATTTGTTTTTAACTCGTTTACTTCAAGACCGTCAAATAATTTATCCCCGTCAGTATCAGGATTTTTTGGATTTGTCTTGTAAGTATTTACTTCATTTCCATCAGTAAGTTTATCACCATCTGAATCAGCAACTAATGGATCAGTTTTAGATGTATTTAACTCATAATAATCTTCCAAACCATCATTATCAGTATCTTTTTTAGTAGGATTAGTCTTAAACTTGTTAACTTCATCTCCATCAGAGAGCCTATCGCCATCTGAATCTGTTTTTAGTGGATCAGATTTATAAGTAACAACTTCTGCAAAATCATCTAAACCATCGTCATCCGTATCTTTGTTTAAAGGATTAGTAGAATAAGTAATAACTTCCTCACCATCTTTTAATTTATCACCATCTGAATCGGCATTTTTGGGGTCAGTATTATATTTATTTAATTCTGCACCATCTTCTAGGCCGTCAGCATCTGTGTCTTTGTTGTTAGGGTCTAATCCCAAATCTTCTTCGTCGCAATTACCAATTCCATCTTCATCGGAATCTTTAGAGCAACTCTCACCTGAATAAGCAAGCCCAATTCCAAAAGTCCACCAAGCATCATTTTTCAAAAGAACATCACCATTATCTGGAGAGTTATAACCTGTCATATGTTCAGTCCAAGAAACATTAATAACAGCGTGTAAATCTAAAATCATGGATTCACTAAGCGAAAACTCAGAACCAACACCAACAGGAACGTAAAAATCGGTAGTGCTTGCTTCTGCAGTATTTGGTTTTGGATTAATTGGTGGAGTAACGTTCTTCCAATAAACACCACCGATACCAGCTGTTAAATAAGGGTTCCAAGAATCACTTGTAATTGGTGAAAATAGTAACCGAATATCAGCAGGAATAATTGTTGTTTTCACTTCATTTCCTGAATTATCCTTCATTCTCATCCATCCATAACCAACTCCAAGACCTAAATCTAAAGCATCAACAAGTTCAAAACGAATAAATGGCCTTACTTGAAATGAAATACCATATGGGTCAAAAAATACGTCTGGTGAAACATAAGATGCTTGAACGCCTATTTTATAAGCATAATCATTTAATTGAGCGTTCACATTTGCAGTAAAAATTGTAAGAAATAGAATAGAGAAAAGGAAAAGTTTAACTTGTTTCATAATTACCTCACTATTTTTGAAATGATTTTGCGATAAATAAAATTCCAAATTATTTATGATTAGAAAATATAAATTTATTTTTTCATTTACTACATTTTATTTTAAGACAATCTTTTTAT
>CAYUZZ010000190.1:3663-5122 GCA_964449505.1 uncultured Hyphomicrobiales bacterium
ATCGATTTAAAAAGTGCTTGCGTTCCTTCTTTTCCTTCACCGTTTGCTTGATTACTTTTATAAAGTTGATGAACATAAGACAAAGCTGGAAGTGGCAAATGCAATTCTTCGGCAGCATCAAGTACCAATCTTAAATCTTTCTGTTGCAAATCTATCATAAAACCTGGTGCAAAATCTTCATTTACCATTTTAGGACCAAGATTAGCTAATTGCCAAGAACCCGCAGCTCCTCCTTTTGTTGCCTCTACCATTGTTAGGGCATTTAATCCAGATTTTTGTGCAAATAAAACAGCTTCGCCAACCGCCATATTTGTAACTGAAACAAGAATTTGATTACATAATTTTGTGGTTTGTCCCATTCCATTTGTACCACAATGAGTAACTGATTTTCCCATTGCTTCAAAAATTGGTCTGCATCTATTAAGAGTATTTTGGCTGCCACCAACCATAATAGAAAGTGTTGCGTTTATTGCCCCAACATCACCTCCACTAACAGGTGCATCAAGCATTTCAACTTTTTTATCTCGTAATTTTTCTGCAATATTTCTTGTTACCGAAGGCGAAATTGTACTCATATCAATAACAACACTTCCCTCTTTCAATCCAAAAACAATTCCATTTTCACCAAGAATTACCTCTTCAACATCTGGCGAATCTGAAACTATTGTTATTATTATGTCTGATTGTTCAGCAACTTCTTTTGGAGTTTTGCCTTTTTTTCCACCAGCATTTATAATTGCATCAACTTTATCTTCTGTTCTGTTATAGGCAATTAAATCAAAACCAGCTTTTAGCAAATTTAACGCCATTGGTTTACCCATAATTCCTAAACCAACAAATCCTATCTTTTCCATTTATTCTCCAATTATTTGAATTCTCTTTTTTGTAAAAATAACATAATTACAAGAATTTAGGTACATATTTTTGATTGTTTTAATGAATTTGTAAATTGTACACATAATTTTCAAAAAAAAGGAGATAGAATGACTATCCAAAATGACAAGGTTGTTTTAATTGATTACACACTTAATAATGATAATGGTGATATTTTAGATACTTCAACTGGTCGCGAACCTCTTGCATACATTCAAGGTCATCAAAATATTATTCCAGGTCTTGAAAAAGAAATGCTTGGCAAAAAAGTTGGTGATAAATTTAAAGCCGTTGTTCAACCAGAAGAAGGTTATGGAAAATTCACCCCAGCTCTTCTTCAAGATGTGCCTCGTTCTGCATTTAAGGGTGTAGATGAAATTGCTGTTGGAATGCAATTTCAAGCCCAGTTGGAAGACGGTCCAATTATTATGGCTGTAAAAAAAATTGATGGCGATACAATTACTATTGATGGAAATCATCCCCTTGCTGACCAAGTTTTAACTTTTGATGTTGAAGTTGTTGAAATTAGAGATGCTTCAGAAGAAGAATTAGCTCACGGACATGTTCATGGTGTTGGCGGGCATCA
>CAYUZZ010000191.1:0-3739 GCA_964449505.1 uncultured Hyphomicrobiales bacterium
CCTCCTGCGGGATTAATACCATAGTCCCCATAGAGCTTCATTGTTTCCTGTTGCTGCTTCATGTTATCATCTTTATACTTCTCTCGGATTTTTGTCATTTCTGGGGTAATCAGCTGCATCTTCTGGGCAGAACGCATTTGCTGAATAGTCAGAGGATATAGCAAGAACTTCATCAATATCGAAAATAGAATAATTGATATTCCGTAATTGGGTACAAAATTATGAATAAACTTGAAAATTGGTAGCATAAAATACTCGCCTATCTGCCGAATACCATATTTCCAACCCAAATTTACCATATTATTGATGCCATAATCACTTGCTAAGTCATAATCCAAAGGTCCCAAATATACTCTGTAACTTTTTTTATCAAGTCCTTGCTTTATTGGAACTCTGAAAGAGATTGAGTAAAGCTCCATTAAGCCCTTGTCCCTAAGATTCTTTTTAGAACCATACATATCCACAGTACCGTCAAAGCTCTGCCACGGTTGAGGAATAATGGCAACTCCAAAATACTTGGTCTTAATTGCAGCGTAATCAATAATTCCAGTTTCTTTAGATTCTACAGGCTCGTCTTTATCGGCATTCAATTCGGCAACATCACCGTTAAGTTGTGCCATGGCATGAGCATCGCTACTTTCGTCAACACTGTTGTATTCCTGATAATTTATACCACTATTCCAATCCAAGTTATAACCTCGGTTGGCAGGGATTATACTTTCCATATTTTCTGTTATAATATCAGAATCGAAAATGTATTGATTGCCATAAAATATCAATTTTTTAGTCAGTTTCTTACCAGGTTCTGGTTCTAAGAAAAACTCTAAAGTTATTGATTTGTCCTTATCAAGGTAGATACTATCTTTGGCAATATTTAGCTGTTTAGTATCAAAATAAATATCACGGGTATCAATTTTCACTCCATCGAAAGTAACAAAAGATAGAGAAAATTCACCTTTGCTATCTTTGATCAATTGAGTAGGCTTTTTATTCCATTTCTTGAAATTTTTCAATTCCCATTTAAGAATTTTTGCCCCTTTGCTGGAAACTTTCGCTATGAATAACTCATTCTCTATAGTTATTATTCTTTCGTTTCCTTCGGAATAAGGTGAGAAAAACTTTCCAAATTTACTTATATTCTGTACTGAATCGGGAAGGGTAACAAGCGTATCCAAATTTGGAGCAGTAGCTAATGTATCAGCAGGAGATAACGATTTCTGTGATGTGTCGGCATTTTGGATTTTCTTCAGAGGTTTTATCTGAGATTGCTCCCAATACATATAGCCAACTACTATTATAAATATCAGCACAAATCCAATTATTGATTTTTTATCCATTTTTAATTTCTAAATTAGTTTTCAAAGGATTTTTAGTTAATGTCTCTGGAACAGGGTCAAATCCTCCTTTATGGAAAGGATGACATTTTGAAATTCTTTTTATAGAAAGCCACAAGCCCTTAATTGCACCGTAACGTTCGATTGCTTCGTAACTGTAATGCGAGCAAGTTGGATAGAATCTGCACGATGATGGTAAGGAAGGCGAGATGAACTTCCTATAAAAATTAATTATTATTAAAAAAATATGTTTCAACTATTAATCAACTTGTTGTTATAATTATTTACTTTTTCAAAAATCTGTTGTACTAATGGTTTAATGTCGCTCAGATGTATCATTTGCGGCTGCTCTATCCGCTTATTATAAACAAAAACTGCATATTTCAAATAATCATAACTATGATGGCTTTCCGATAGAGTCTGCAATACACTAACCCTTAGTAATCTTTTAATTCTGTTTCTTGTTACAGCTTTTTTGTTAGCTCGTTTTGATGAACCAACACCTACATAGAATATATCTTCGTCCATACATTTTTTGAAATTTAATTTACTGCCCCGAAACACAAAAACAGAGAACAAATCTTCTATTTTTATTTTTTTCCCTTTCGTATAAACCGAAGAAAAAGAATTAAAGCCCTTGAGCGATTTGATTTGTATTGTATTCATTTTAATAAAAAGGGGCTTTCCTAATAGCATTAAGAACAGCCCCTTCAAAAAATCAATAATTACTATTCATCGCTGACGGTTAATTTATGACGCCCTTTTGCACGGCGACTCGCAAGAACTTTACGGCCATTTTTTGTAGCCATTCTGGTGCGGAAACCGTGTTTGTTTCTACGTTTACGACGACTTGGTTGATATGTACGTTTCATTTTTTCACCTTAACAAATTTCACTAATTTATTATTTTTCATATTTTAAGAACTACAAAGATAACATTTTTTTTAAAATTTACGAAAAAAGATTTTATTTTGCTTAATTCTTTTTAACAATTTTTCAATAATTTACGGAGTTTTTTATGAAAAAAGCACTTTTGATGCTTACAATGGTAACTCTTGGTTTTGTTAATTTGAGTGCCCAGTTCGAAACTGTAAACTTACCGCTTGCCTTAGGTGTGGAAATTGGCTATAAAGCCGGCATAAACGCCAGTGAAGTGCCACAGGGTATTAAGAATGGTCTCAACTTTGCTAACCTGCCAGATTTTGGATTGCAGACTTATGTACCATTTCAAGGTCAATCGAAAATGGGACTTCTGGCTAATCTTGGATATTATACATTCCCCTATAAATTATCTTACGAGGGCAACAGCGAGGATACAAAGTATAACTTCAGTTACATTGGATTTGGTGCTGACTTTTATATGTCGGGTTTTACAATAGGGCTTAATTATGGCTTCCCTTCGGCTGCAACGATTGGAGATTTTGATTTGAACACGGACTTGCTTGCAAATATGTTCGAGTTTCGTATTGGCGGGCATATTACTTTGATAGAGACTCCCACTGGTAGATTTAATCTTAATATTAGAGCAGGTTATTTTATTTCTGGGCAATACAACGACGACCGCCAAATTTTGGGTAAGAATTCCAATCCAGCCTCTCTAATGGTCGGACTTAGTTATTTATTCAATTTACAGGAAACTGAAGAATAATATTTTTATTTTTCCACTTAAAAAGGTATATTAAGTGTTATGCAAACTGTTATTAATCCCCCTTTAAAAGGGGGATTAATGGGGATGAAAAGGAAAATGACTTATCATTATTTTTTGAAATAAGTCCTTATCTCGTCACTGGAAAATTCTTTAAACATTACGCTATATCTGCGTTCACGGGCAGTTTCAATCATTGGTATTGGTGCAAAGGGTGTAATGAGGCAAATTATTTCGCCTGTTTTAATTGTTGCCAATTTGTTTAGTACCATCTGCAGAGGATGGCCTCCATTGCTAATTATTGGTCTTGCATCAATAGTCTCAATAATTAACGATTCATCGAAATCCTGAAAATCGTTCCCCATTTTTTCTTTTGCTATAATTTCTTCTGGTTCTTGTCCTACTTTTTTTCTAAGAGTATTAATCAGAATTCCAATGTTTATTTTCCCGATTATTGCTGCCTGTTCCAAACTTGTGATTTTTGCAACAGTATTCCTAAGAATGGGGTTTCTCAATTTTGCAAATTCAGGAGAAATTTCAATCAATGTATCTTCCAGTTCCGGAAAATTTTTCAACAATTCTGCGATTTTAGTTTTAGGGGTAATTGGTACTTTGTTCATCTTATTCTCCTTTTCCATAGTTCAACAACCTTTGTTCACCCTGCAATGCACGCGAGTTTGTCAAATCCTGACTTACTTCTAATGTGCCTATATATTCGCCAGTAGCATTCCTTACTGCGAAATACTCGATATGAATAAATT
>CAYUZZ010000191.1:3749-5100 GCA_964449505.1 uncultured Hyphomicrobiales bacterium
CTGCATATTTATCCAGAATGGTGCTCTGCTCTCTTTGCCACTCTTAAAGTCTTCGATAATTTTATCTACAATATGTACACTTGATGGCGGATGACACATTCTTACATCTCTCAACAAAACGGCTCTGCTTCTGGCAAAAATTCGTTCTGCCCCTTCAGTAAAATATTTTACTTTATCATCTTTATCTACAAATGTAATATCAAAGGGGATTGTATTCATTATTCCAAGTATTTCTTCATGACTTAATTTGCCACTTGGAAATTTTATTTCATTTGAGTTTTCATCTAATTCAAGTTCAGCTGTTTGGATATTTTTCGGATGCCACTCTTTGTCGGGTACCACGAGGCAATATCCATAATCTGATGTTTGAGTATATATTTTATACCATTCTAATTCAGTTAAGCGTTCTTGTGACATAGGGAAAAGAATGCTTTCTTCTTTAACAATCATATCGGCAGTTTGTTCTGCAGCTGGTTTCAATACCAATGGAATTAATGATATTATATCATCAATATTCTCTGATTGATTTAAACTGTCTATGCTTGCTTTTATATAGTCCCTTATTTCGTCATGTTTTGCCCACATTACTTTGGCAGGTCCTGTGATGCCATATTTTTCGAGGTATGGAAACAGAAGGTTTTCTTTTCTTTTATAATGCTTGTCAACATCATATAAGGAATTATACAGACTTTTTAATCTGTTTAGTGTTATTTCGAAATTTGAATCGTCAGCTATCTTACGCAATATGGAAATTATTTCCGAAGTAATACTTTCGATTGCACGGTTTTCATTTTCGAAAGTTTCTATTGGGTGTCCCGGTACTCTTTTCTTATAAAAAGTTAAATCGATGGTACCTTGTAGTACTTTCGAATGAATATCGCACAATTTGGTAACTTCTTCTACAGCTAACCCATTCTGAATTAGCTCTTGTTCAACTTCAACTACCTCGCCATAGGGTATTTTTTTCAATAGTTTTTGTAGCTGTTCCTTTACTAATTCGGGTTCTGCACCAGAATGCAAATCTAATATCAATTCCTTTAGAATCGATTTTCTACTTTCTGAGTTATTTATTAGTTCGCTCATATTATTCTCAATAATTTTTTTTAAATATAAATATCAGACTAAATTATCCTATTAATATTTTTTCATATTTTGTAAATTTATGATAGGAATAAAAAAAGGGGCTATTTAGTAAGCCCCTTTAATAAAATTCTATTTATTGGAATATTAAGAATTAAGGTGTAATTCTGTATATCATTCTTGGAAAAGGAATAGTTTCTCTGATATGAGATGCACCTGTAATCCATTTAACAGTTCGCTCCACACCAAGTCCAAAACCGCTATGTGGTAC
>CAYUZZ010000192.1:0-5094 GCA_964449505.1 uncultured Hyphomicrobiales bacterium
CCTTTGCGTTCCATGTATCTTGATATCATCAACCGAAAAATACCACATCGCAATTTATATGTCATATTTGGCACCCGTTATATGAAGGATATGATTTATCTTGATGAAATGCAGCAACTCTCTGCTAATGATAATTTCAAATTTATTCCCGTTTTATCTAGAGAAACATCTTCCGATTGGGTAGGAGCCAGAGGATATGTGCATCATATTTATCATGAATTATTCAAAAGCCGACACGATGTTGAATTCTATATCTGCGGTTGGCGGGATATGGTAAGTCAGGCTCGTACTAATTTATTCGAGTTGGGGTTTAGTAGAAAGCAAATTCATTTTGAGCGTTACAATTAAACAAACTATGTACGGATTATATATACATTTCCCATATTGCATACATAAATGTTCTTATTGTGATTTTTATTCCATAGAAAATCTGAATAGCAGAAATAGATTTGCTGAAAGTTTGGCTAAAGAAATTTCGCTAAAAACTGCCACTTGCAAAAAAAAACCAGTGATAAAAACGATTTTTTTTGGAGGGGGTACTCCGTCGTTAATGAAACCACATCATTTTGATAAAATAAATAATGCGATTTTCGATAATTTTGATTTGGCAGCCAATTATGAATGGACAATAGAATGTAATCCAGGTGCAATCGATACTAAAAATTTGAATCATTACAAACAAGCAGGTGTTAACAGGATCAGCTTTGGAGTTCAATCGTTCAATGAAAATGAATTGAAATTTCTTGAAAGAATTCATTCAATTAACGATATTTATAATTCCATTTCCATAGCAAGAAAGGCAGGCTTTGATAATATTAACATTGACTTGATGTTTGCACTACCCAATCAAACGTTACAAAGTTGGCATAATACATTAGAGAAAGCCATCGAATTAGGAACAGAACACATTTCTGCTTACAGTTTGATTTACGAAGAGGGAACACCGCTTCACTCAAGCTTTGTACAAGGTAAAGTAACTCAAACTGATGAAGATGAAGACTATATATTTTATAAAACAGCTTATAATAAACTTAGCAAAGCTGGATTTATGCAATATGAAGTATCGAACTATGCAAAAGATAATAAAACCTGCCAACATAATATTAATTATTGGAAACAGGGTGAATACTATTCCTTCGGACCATCTGCCCATGGATATTTAAATAATACTCGGTATTGGAACTACCGAGATAATGATATATACTTCAATAAGTTGGAAAGTAGTCAACTTCCTGTAGAAAATACCGAAAAACTAAATGTCAATCAATTGATGCTGGAAAGAATATATTTGGAACTTAGAGCTGAAGGATTAAACCTTGAAAGATTTAACATAGACTTTGGCATTGATATTTTTTCATTATTAGAACATAATTTTATTAATCGATTTGAAAGCAAAATAGAAATATTCAATAAAAAACTCATTAAATTAAATTCTGATGGATTATTCACAGGAGATTTTATAACATTATATTTATCAGCACTTATTGACGATGAGAAAAAAGAAAATGTTAAGTTATCTTAACACTTGCTATTATAATTATTAATATATTTGCAAACTATTATATACAATTGTGAATTCTATTATGACATTTGACAATAATCTGGTAATTGTAATTTTCCTAGTAATTTTAGCAACAGTAGATTTAACTGTTGGCGTTGCTAATGATGCAGTTAATTTCCTGAATTCTGCCATTGGCTCAAAAGCAGCCAAATTCAAAACAGCACTAACCGTGGCGGCATTTGGTGTTTTAGCGGGAGTTTTCTTTTCCAGCGGAATGATGGAAGTTGCAAGAAGCGTAATTTTCAAACCGGATCTTTTTAATTTAAATGAAGTATTAATAATATTTCTGGCAGTAATGTACACAGATGTTCTTTTGTTGGATATATTTAATACATTTGGTTTGCCAACTTCCACAACAGTTTCAATTATTTTTGGTTTGCTTGGTAGCGCAATGGGAATGTCCCTGGTCAAGGTTTTGAATTCAGGGGAGAATTTCACAGCAATATTTGAATATTTAAATACTTCAAGTATATTTGCAATTGTTATTGCCATAGTTAGCTCCGTATTTTTTGCCTTTATTTTTGGATATTTGTTCCAATACATCACAAGAATGATATTTACTTTTGATTATTTAGAGCGTTTCAAAAAGTATGGAGCAATTTGGAGTGGATTTGCACTCACTATGCTTACACTATTTATAGTACTGAAGGGCGCAAAGGGTGCCTCCTTTATTCCTCCTGATTTTATAAATTATGTAAAAAATAATATGCTTATGCTATCGGGTATGGCTGTTGTTGCATGGTATATCATTATACAATTACTAATGTGGATTACTAAGATTGATATGCTAAAAGTAATTGTAATGATAGGAACTTTTGGTTTAGCTTTAGCATTCGCAGCCAATGACCTTGTTAACTTTATTGGGGCACCAATGGCTGGTTTGAATGCGTACACCTATTCGCTGACACAAACAGGTGATTTGGCTTCTTTAACAATGGATGTTTTAAATGAACCTGTAAAGGCAGATTTTTGGATTCTACTTAGTGCTGGTATAATTATGGTGGCAACTTTATTTTTTTCTAAAAAAGCCCAACACGTTGCAATGACTGAAATTAATCTTGGACGTCAAGATGATGGTTTTGAACGTTTTGAATCAAATCTGGTAGCAAGGTTTTTGGTAAGGAGTGCAATTGGATTCTTCGAGATTATACAGAAAATTACTCCAAATTCATTACAAAAATGGGTTTCCTCGAGATTCGATGTATCTAAATACAAACCTCAGGTAATTGAGGGTGAGCATGCAGCATCATTTGATTTAGTTAGGGCAGCCGTTATTTTGGTGATTTCTTCTGGATTAATTTCCTTTGCCACTTCGCTTAAATTACCACTTTCTACAACTTATGTTACATTTATTGTAGCAATGGCCGCTGCTTTGCCCGACAAAGCATGGGGTCGGGATTCAGCCGTTTTTAGAGTTGCTGGTGTACTAACTGTAATTACTGGGTGGTTCTTTACAGCATTCATTGCTGCATTAGTTGGATTTGTTATATGTATTACGTTATTTTACACAAGTATTTTTGGAGTGGTTGGATTTGGTGCACTGGTCACTTTTGCTTTAATCAGAACCGGTCAATTCCATAAAAAGCAAAATAAAGAAGAACAAGAAAAAATAGAGAAATTATTATTATTGAAAGAGAATCCTAATAACTTGTTAGAATCAACTTTTTCTCAAACTATTGACATTCTGGACAAAGCATCTAATATTATAAATAAATCATACAAGGCTCTTTTGGGAAACTCTCTTAAATCACTTGTCAAATCAAATAAACTCTCGGTCATTTTAGATTCTGACGTACAAATTTTTATTAAAAATAGTTTAAGAATGTTTAAAGAAAACGTAAATAGGTATCCAGATAATTTATACGATTATACCAAAACCGCAATTTCATATCAAGATTTGGCAGATAGGTTATTGATTATATCAAGGCAAAATTACAAGTACATTAGCAACAACCATAACAAATTCTCAGAAGTTCAAATCGCAGAATTAAATGCGCTGATTGCATTATTCAAACAATATTGTAATGTAATTATTAAATTAATTTCTACAAAAAATTTCTCTTCCAACACATCTATAACAACCCTTAAGAAAGAAATTATTTTATTAATTAATGAATTAAATACTAATCAATTGATGCGTTTCAAAGTAGCACAAGGCAGTAGTAAGAGAAATATGGTATTTTTGCATATCATAACTGATATGGAATATCTTACCAATTTATTAGAGCACATATATAATGGCTGTGGTCAATTATTTGAATATTATTTATTTACAAAAGATATGGAAAATATTAACAACCAAAATTAGAATACTTGTTAGTATGCCGGCAGTAATCCGATGATTACTGCCGACATGTTTAAATACACAAAAATACAAGTTCTATTCTTTGACTAAGCCTATTTCGATGTTCACTCTACGCTGTAATTCTGTTTCCAACATATCATCGGCCACACCCAGACCTTCAATTTCCCAAACAATGTTATCTTTATTCTTTAGATATGCGTTATGATTTGCCAATTTACCCTGAATAAATTTCAAAGTATAATAGGCACGCAATTTGGATAATATCGTATTATCTATCAAATTTCCTCTATCAATACTGATACCCAATAATTGATCATTTATTGTATCGTCGTCGTAGATTGATTTTGTAGAAATAGGTCTTGGATCTGAAAAACCAGTTATCCTGATTTTTAATTTAGATTTTCTCTCGGAGCAATCAGAATTTAAATTGTCAAAAATTGATACAATATAGCTTACTACTTCGTTAAGTGCTGATTCAACCTTTAGTGAATAGCCATCATAAATATCCCCGGGATTTTCAATATACTTTGTATTATCATTTTTACCAACAATATTATAAGTGAATTTGAGGCGCAGAGCATTTAAATTATCAATTGTATTTGGGAAGTAATAACCTGTTACAAAAAAAGGTACTTTGTAATTCGCAAAATCGAACATTCTAATATTATCAGGCAATAATACATTTGAAGTAAATTTAACCGCCGAAGAATCATTGCATGGTACGATAATAGTCTGTTCTGGTACGTAATTTGGAACACAAGCATTAAAGTATCTTATTATATATTTTTTTTGGGGAATAAGTTCAAACTCAAATGTACCCAAGTTATCAACCATTTTCTCAAGTATAACATTCCTATTCTCGTCCAGTAAATAAGCAGTGCCTTCTACTGGCATATCACTTGAAGGTGACTTTACGATACCATGATATATTACAGGATTACATAATAAAAAACTGTACAGATCCTTGCCACCGCACCCGCCCGAACGATTAGAAGAAATAATAATTTGATTATCCACAATGGCAGCACCGATTTCGTCTTTATCACTATTCAATGGTTGTTTTAGAAGTATAGACTCGCCCCATTTTTGGTCGAGGAAGTTAGCTTTATAAATATCAAATCCACCTATGCCACCATTTCTATCAGAAGAATAATAAAAGTCATAGTTATCTGAAATAAATGGAGATAATTCATCAAGACTTGATTCATTATCCATGCTATATACAAAA
>CAYUZZ010000193.1:0-5079 GCA_964449505.1 uncultured Hyphomicrobiales bacterium
TGTGCTTAATTCATTTAAATCCGATGCAAGAACTCTTGTAATATTTCCACCGGCAGTTTGTGTTCCATCATTCGCTAAATATGTTGTACCTGGATAAGTATTAGCTTCTGTTTCAAAATTTGCGAAGAAAAATAATTTATCTTTAATTACGGGACCACCCAGAGTGGCACCAATATTATTGAATTTAAATGTACCTGGATTAAACTTTGATGAAGCGGCTTCAGTACCCACAAAATTTTCATTTCTTGTTTGATACATCAACGAACCCGAAAAATCATTAGTTCCTGATTTTGTTACCATATTGACACCTGCACCTGTGAAATTTGCTTGACGAACATCATAGGGGGCAATATTTACTTGTATTTGCTCCAAAGCATCAATAGATATGGGAGCTACTCCTGTTCTACCACCTGGTTGCCCAGCTAAACCAAAAGAGTTGTTAATATATGAACCATCAATTGTAATATTGTTTAATCTGTCATCCTGACCAGCGAATGAAGAGCCCTTTGCCAGAGGATTTAGTCTCGTAAAGTCATTCACTCTGCGTGAGATTGTTGGCAATTCCGAAATTTGAGCAGATGTGATTGTTGTAGCGGCACCTGTTCTATCGGAATTAAATACGGCGTCCTGTTTGCCCATAACTATAACTTCGTCTGTAGTTACTCCACCTTGCTTTAAAACAAATGAAAGTTCGGTTGTGTTACCTAATTGAATTTGAACATTTTCATAAGTCTTTTTTTCGTAACCAGTGAATGATGCAGTAACAGTGTAAGGTCCGCCAACACGCATACCGGAAATATTGAATCTACCATCAGCACGAACAATCGCACCATATTTAGTTCCCGAAGGAACGTGAATTGCGCTTACTGTAGCACTTTTGAGTGCTGACTTTTCCGAATCAAAAACTTTACCAGCTAATGATCCAGTTGTTACTTGGGAATAGGTTAATCCAGTAACTAACAAAATCATAATAAAGACAGCGGTTAAAAATCTCATAACAACCCTTAAATTATTGAAATAAAATAAAAACAAAAATATATAAATAGTAATAATTCTTTGTTAATTCATGGTTAAGTTATATTAACATTCACTTCATCAATTATTTTGATTGCCAACTCTTTAAGTTGTTCATTGGATACATTAGAAGGCGAACCATCCATAAGTGATAATCCGCTTGTAGTTTTAGGAAAAGCAATTACATCTCTGATGTTATCAGTTCCAGATAGTGTCATTACTATTCTATCAAGACCAAGAGCAACACCGCCGTGTGGTGGGGCACCATATTTGAGGGCTTTAATAAAGAAGCCAAATTTCTCTTCAATCTCAATTGCAGATAAGCCCAACTTGTCAAACATTTTTTGTTGTATATTATTATCGTGGATACGTATAGAACCACCACCCAATTCTGCCCCATTCACAACCAAATCGTAGGCTTTGGCACGTACTTTTCCCGGGTCTGTATCTAAATATTTGAAATCTTCTTCCAAGGGAGATGTAAATGGGTGATGCATTGCATAGAATCTATTAGTTTCTTCGTCCCATTCGAATAAAGGGAAATCAGTAACCCAGTGGAAGGAATATTGATTTTTTATTTTGGCTAAAATCCCGCTCTGCTTAGCACATTCAATCCTAACGGCACCTAAAATATTAAGTGCTTTATATTTTTTGTCAGATGATATTAATAATAAATCTCCTGGCTTGGCTGCGCATTTATCAATGATATATTTAATTTCATCATCAGTTAGGAATTTTGCTATCGGAGAATTTACATCTTTTTCTTGAACTTTTATCCAAGCCAGTCCTTTGGCACCATATTTTTTTGCTAAATCAGTTATATTATCTATTTGCTTCCTTGAAAAACTACCACAGCCTTCTGCATTGAGTACTTCTATCCTGCCATTTTCTTCAATTGCATCTTTGAAAACCTTAAATTCAGAATTTTTAACAATCGAAGTTATATCAGAAATTTCCATGCAGTATCTCAAGTCTGGTTTATCGCTACCATATTTGGTCATCGCTTCTTCCCAAGTCATCCTTCTGAATGGTGCAATAATGTCAATATTGAGAATTTCTTTCCAAGTTTTTTGCATTAAACCTTCTATCAATTTGAATATATCTTCCTGGTCGATAAAAGACATTTCCACGTCTATCTGAGTAAACTCTGGTTGGCGGTCGCTACGTAGGTCTTCGTCCCTGAAGCATTTAACAATTTGCATATATCGTTCAAAACCCGATATCATCAAAATCTGTTTGAATAACTGCGGTGATTGAGGCAAAGCATAAAACCTGCCATTATGAATTCTGCTTGGTACTAAAAAGTCGCGAGCGCCTTCGGGTGTAGATTTCATCAAAATCGGTGTTTCTACTTCGAGGAAGTTATTTTCATAAAAATATTGGTGAACTATTTGGTAGAACTTGTTCCTGATAATAAATTTCTCTTGCAATTCGGGTCTTCTTAAATCCAAGTAACGATATTTAAGTCTTAATTCTTCGTTGGTATCAATGCCGTCTGCAATATCGAATGGTGGTAGTTCGCTTCTGTTAATTATTCCAAAATCACTTACCAATAGTTCTACCAATCCAGTTGGAATAGTCTTATTTGGATTGGAACGTTCCCTAATTATTCCCCCAACCCATAATACAAATTCGCTCCTTATTTCTTTTGCTTTTTCGTATAAATCGGGACGATTCTCTGGCTCAATTACAAGTTGAATAATACCGGAGCGGTCACGCAAATCAATAAATACCAGACCACCAAGGTCTCTACGTGATGAAACCCACCCGTTAAGGACAAATGTTTCATTTGTATTTCTTAATCTTATTTCGCCACAATTTTTGTTTTTTTTAATGAAGCTCATTAATTTATTTTCTGAAATTTTAAAAAAACAAAAGTATTAAATTCTTGTCAGAATTTTGGATAATAATTAATAATTATTTTTCATGATATTATAACTAAATTATTATAGAATAACTAATTAATTATTTGATAATATTGAAAAAAATCATTAATTTGGCTTTATAAAATGATAATAAATTTAAAATACTTTTGGAGTAAAGATGATAAAATTTAAATCTACTTTTTTGATGGCAACATTAATGCTTTTGCTATCATTACAATTGGCCAATTCCGCTGTGGAGATTGGTTCTAATTCCTATACTACGCTTAAGGACGCCTTCGACGCAATTAATTCAGGAACACATACTGGCGATATTGTGATTAAGGTAACCAGCAATTGTAGCGAGACTGCTGCTGCAGTTCTTATGGCTTCTGGCAACGGAAGTGCCGATTATACCTCTGTTGCTATTTATCCAACAGGTACCTATACTATTTCCGGTTCTATCAGCACTGGATTAATAGAGTTACGCGGGGCTGATAATGTTACAATAGATGGCAGGGAGGGTCAGAGTGGTTCAACACGTTCTCTTACAATTAACAATACCAATTCAGGTGCTTCTGCCGTTATTTGGTTGGACAGCTTAATTTCGGGGACTGGTGCAGGTGCCAAGAATAACAAAATTCTCTACTGCAATATTAAGGGCGGTGGAATGGCTTCCAGTTACGGGATTGCAATGGGCTCCAGCTCCAGTATAACTACTGCAGGTGCAGGGCTTGATGATAACGAAATTGGAAATAATTTAATTACAAACTGCTACTACGCTATTAGAGTTTACGGGCTGTCAGCAGGACGGAATAAAAACCTTAAAGTTTATGGGAATACACTTGGCTCGACAACATCAACTGAAACAATCAAATATGCAGGCATTTATGTATATTATGCTTCCTACGCAGAGATTTATGACAATATTTTGGAAAGCTTTACCAATACTTCTACAATTTATGGTATATATAATTACTATTCGGAGTATTCTAAAGTTTACAATAATGAATTAAGGAATTTCTCGAATACTTCTTCTACCTATATGTGTTATAACTATCAGGCTACACAAGTTGAAATTTACGATAATGTTATTAAAAATGCTTCTACAAGTTCAACAATTTATAACTTTTATATATCTTCGTGTCCATCATCTAATGTTCACGATAACCTGGTCGATAACGTAAAAACATCTGGCAGTTCAAATTATATTTATTACTTGACCAGTTGCGGTTCTTCCAAGGTAGAAAACAATAAGGCACAGAATGTATCAGCATCTTCAACAATTTATTCTTTGTATTTGAGATCGAGTACTTCTTCCAAAGCAAATAACAATGAATTTAATAATATTACAAGTACTGCTGGTACAATTTACGGACTTTATTTGCCTTCGAGTGGATCTTCAGAAGTTAAAGGCAATACTTTGAAGAATTTCACTGCTTCATCAACTTTATATGGAGTTTACCTTAGTTCATCTACTTATACAAATTTATATGATAACGTTTTTGAAAACTTTGTTACAAATAATTCAACAGGATATTGTTTTTATTTAACAAGCTCTGGTTATTGCGAGCTTATTAATAATAGTTTCAATGGAATGACAGCATTCAACTATGCTTATGGTATGTATCTATCTACTTCTACCGAATTGAAAATAGAGAGAAACGTTATAAGCGAACTAACAGGAAATGGCACAAGTGCTACTGCTGCGATAGGGCTTTATTGCCTTGGTACAACTAATAATCTTAGAATTGTAAATAACTCGTTTTCTTATCTAAGAAGTACTAATTACAGTACAACTGGCACTACTACCAATCCTATTGGAATTTTACTTACTTCGGGTACTGGCCATAAAGTTTATTACAATAGTGTCTCCCTATCGGGTACACAAGTAAATGTTGGTTCAACAGCATCATTATCTGCAGCATTTATGGTATCATCAACTGCTGTGAATTCTATAGATGTAAGAAATAATGTGTTTGCCAATACACTTGCCGGATTAAACGGCACTAAATCATACTCTATCTATTTGGTTGGTTCGGGTAATTTAACCAATTCTACTATAGACTATAATGATTACTATGTTGCCGGGAATAATGGCATTTTGGGATATTTTGCTGGAACAGATGCTTCGTCCTTATCATCTTGGCAAAGTTATACCAGCCAGGATAACGGTTCAATTAGTATAGATCCTTTTTTTAAT
>CAYUZZ010000194.1:0-5078 GCA_964449505.1 uncultured Hyphomicrobiales bacterium
CTACTTTCGATGCAGTATCTAAAGAATTAGGTGCTGGAGGTTCTGTTACACTTATTGGATTTGGAACCTTTTCAGTAATGGAAAGAAAAGCCAGAACTGGTAAAAATCCTCAAACTGGTGCAACAATTCAGATTGCTGCAAAAAAGGTTGCTAAATTTAAACCAGGCAAGGCATTGTCTGAATTAGTTAATCCACCAAAAGCAGTCAAAAAAGGGAAAGGCAAGAAATAACTTTTTGCCGTACTTTTGTGTTGAAAAATTAGCCGTTCCATGAACGGCTTTTTTTGTATTTTTACATAATTTTAAAATTTACAATAAAAATTTATGTTAAATAAAAAATTATCGGTTGACTCCTTGATAGAAGCAGCAGAACTTACATACCAAGATGTAATGACAATTTTTGAACAAACCGATTATTATATTAAGGAGTACAAACCAGGCTTGAAATTTGACGAATTGAAAGGAGTAAGCGTTGCAATGGCATTTTTCGAACCATCTACACGCACAAAATTATCATTCGAACTTGCAGCAAAAAGATTATCCGCAGATATACTTTCTTTTCAATCTTCTACCAGTAGCCTAACCAAGGGCGAATCGCTTATCGACACATTGCATACAATCGAAGCAATGGACGTTCAGATGTATGTAGTAAGGCATTCTAAGAGTGGCTCTCCAAAATTTTTGAAAGATAATACCAAAGGGGTCATTTTAAACGCAGGCGATGGAAAGCACGCACATCCAACTCAAGCTTTATTAGATGCATATACACTTAGAAAACATTTTGGAAAAGTTGAAAATTTGAGGATTTGTATTTGTGGCGATATACTGCATAGCAGAGTAGCTCGTTCTAATATTGCATTACTAAAAACACTGGGAGCTGAAGTTCGACTATGCGGACCTGGAACTCTATTGCCCAGGTTTCCAAACATCTGGGACTGTCAATATTGTGATAATATCGACGAAGCCATCATTTGGGCTGATGTGTTGCTTGTGCTTAGATTGCAAAGAGAAAGAATGGAAAACGGTATTCTTCCTTCTATACGAGAATTCAACAAATATTATGGAGTAAGTTACCAACAATTTAAAAGTAAAAAAAACCTTGTGATTATGCACCCTGGTCCAGTTAATTATGGGGTAGAATTAGATTATAATATCAGTTATGATAAAAATTGTTTAATCGAAACCCAAGTAACACATGGCGTATATATTAGAATGGCACTTTTGGCATTATTGGGGCAGAGGTTTAAATAACATTGGACAAGAACTGGAGAATTATTGATATAATCAATTGGGGTGTTCAGTATTTTAACGACAAGAAAATTGACGAAGCCCGTTTGAACATTGAGTTAATGCTTTCAAATGTTTTGAAATGTTCAAGGCTTAGTCTATATCTTGATTTCGAAAAGCCTTTAACTGAAGAAGAATTGTCGATTTTGAAGCAATTTGTTATCAGAAGGGCAAATCACGAACCCTTGCAATATATTCTAAATGAAGCATACTTTCTCAATTACAAATTGTACGTGAACAATGATGTTTTGATTCCAAGACCTGAGACAGAAATTTTAGTGGAGTTAATTAAAAAGGATACTAATAAAAATGATAGCTTGAATATTCTTGATATTGGCACAGGTTCTGGTTGTATAAGTATCGCACTTGGTGACTATTTTCCTAACAGCAATATTGACTCCATTGATATTTCAATGGCAGCAATTAAAGTTGCAATAGAAAATACCGAAAGCCATAATGTGAACAATATCAGTTATATCAACATTGATATTTTCCAGGATTTACCTAAAAACTGTTATGATATAATAGTTTCTAATCCGCCATATATTTCGAGCACTGATTTTGCTAATTGCCAACCAGAAGTCAGGAATTATGAACCTTCGTTTGCTCTATGTGATAATACTGATGGGTTAAGATTTTACAAAAGATACGCACAGATTTTTGGTGACTTGCTTAGCAATAATGGCAAATTTTATCTTGAAATGGCTTTAAATCAATCCCATGAAATCACAAGATTATTTTCGGATAACTTTAAAGTCGATGTTTTCAAAGATTTAAATGGAATTGATAGATTTGCAAAAGGTGTAAGATTTAAATAAATTTATGTAATTAAAAAAAATGTAACTTATTTGCTATTGATAATGTCTATTAACATGAAATTAACAAAAAAATTTAAAAAATTCGTTGTAAATTTATTAAATTTGAATCTTTGTGATTACTAATTTAGAATTTTTTTTAAAAATAAGAGGGTTACTATGTCTCAAATTAAAGTTGAAGACCAAATTGGCGGTGCAATTGTAAGATTGCGGGGTCAATTTATCGGCGGTCAGGAAACCGACGAATTGCGCAATACTTTAAAGGGTTTTGCTGAACAGCAGCAAAATAACTTAATAATTGATTTAGAAAATGTAACTTATCTAAATTCTACTGCCTTAGGAGTTTTGATATCGTCACATGCAAACTTTGTAAAAAGGAATGGCAAAATAATCCTATGCAATGTCAGTAAGTCTCTTGAGAACATCTTTGTAATTACCAAACTTACACTTGTATTTACAATCACAGAAACCCTTGATGATGCACTTAAATTAATCAAGAATTAGAATATTAATTTTTTATAAAATATTGGAGTTTTTTATATGAAAAATCTTTTTAATGTTATTGTAATTGTTTTAGCACTTGTAGTAGCTTACGCACTGTATTATGGAGTAATGGGAAATCCCAACAATTTTAACGACCCTGAAATCAAACATGAACCAAAGCCAGGCAATGTTCTGGGTACAATCTACACTGGCGGACCATTGGTTGGCCTGTTATTGTCAATGATTATCATTTCGAGTACCTTTGTTTTCGAAAGACTTCTTTCAATCAACAAAGCAAAAGGCAAAGGTAACCCAGCAATTTTCATCAAAAATGTAACCAATTCTCTGGCAAAGGGAGACCTCGACGGCGCTATTACAGAGTGCGATAATCAACGTGGAAGTATGGCAAATGTGCTTCGTTCTGCAATTTCAAGGTTCAAAGAAATTGAGAATGACCCAAATTTCCATGGGGAGAAGAAAATTTCCGAGGTTCAGCGTGCAATAGATGAAGCCATGAACTTGGAGACACCTTTATTAGAGAAAAATCTTGTAATCTTATCAACTGTAGCTTCAATTTCTACAATGGTTGGCTTGCTCGGTACCACTATTGGTATGATTCGTGCGTTCCAAGCCCTTGCAATGAGTGGTACTGTATCTGCAATTCAGTTATCACTTGGTATTTCCGAGGCATTATATAATACTGCCGGTGGTTTGATTGGTGCTATTTTGTCAATTGTAGCTTATAACTTTTTTACAACTAAAGTAGATAATTTTATATATTTGATTGACGAAGCTATTTTGAACATCACACAAATCTTCACTATTAGAATTAAAGGATAATTCTGTTTTTTACCAAATTAAAAGGAGATTGCTGTGCCTAAAATTAAGAAAAAGAGAATGGGTTTTGTTATAGATATGACTCCGTTGGTGGATATTACTTTTTTGCTCTTGACATTTTTTATGTTTACTGCAAAATTTAAATCTGAAGCGGAATCAGAACAAAAATTTGTAATTAAAAGACCCCAAGTTACAGCTGATACTTCTAAAGTACCCGAAAAAGACATTGCGATAATCAAAATAGCAATTGACTCTGCTTCTGCAGATACTAATTATTATTATGAATTGATAAATGAAACCGATAGACCTCTTGTTTGGGAAAGAACTCAGTCCTTGACTCCACAACAAAGAGAAAAATCGCAAATAAAACTTTCTTCATTGGAATCACTCAGTGAACTTGTTCGCAACACTCGTCTGGTAAGACCCAGCACAAGATTTGCCATTGATGCCGATCGCAGATTGAGTTTTAAATGGGTATTTAATGCAATGGATGTACTTAGAAGAAACAACGCTACAGTATTTAATTATGTTACTGAAAAGCGAAGTTAATAAAAAATGTAACTTACTTAATAATTAAAACGTCATTATTATAGAAATTAAATTAGGAGTAAAAAATGTCCGGTGGTGGTGGTCAATTAAAAGCCGAGAAGTCTAAGAGGGGCAAATCCAGCAATCGTAAGAAAATGAAAAGAGTTGGGTTTTATCTTGATATGACTCCTTTGGTTGACATAACCTTTCTGCTTTTAACATTCTTTATGTTCACAACAACCATGGCAGCACCTCAGGTTATGGAAATGTCTATTCCTCCTGAGATAGAAGATGAAATTGAAGTAAGACAGTCTGAGTTATTTCAGATTTTTATCAGAAATGACAATAAGATTTTTTACCAAATAGCAGCCGAAGACCCTCAAGAAGTAGAACTTAAAGATATTAAAGATTTAGCCGTCAGGCAAAATTTAAAAGAAAATGTTAAAAATAAACTTATAACTGCACTTAAACCAGATACTAGTTCTTATTATGGTGTAGTAGTTAGTATTTTAGATGAACTTAATTTGGCGGAAGTATCGATTACTTCTGAAATTGCAAAAAAAATAGACAGTACAGGACAAGCAACAAAGAGACAACGAAGATTTACCATTGCTCCAATATCTGAGAAAGAACGTGAAAAAATTATAGGATTATAATTATGTCAGATGCAGCAAAATATGTAATAGAAATTCCAGAGCCTTCGGGTTATGGGGCGTACGAGTTAAAAGAAGTAATAAGAAAATATACCGTTAGGGGTTTCCTTTATACTGTAGGATTGATATTGTTACTTTTTCTACTTTACGTTGCTACCCAAGTAGTTAAAGAACGCTCAAATGCAGCTCCAAAATTGGCGCCAATAGTTAGAATCAGCATCACAGATTTACCACCGCCAACAGACGGGGCAGAGGCAGCTCCTCCACCTCCGCAGCAGATTATTAATACAGGTCCTGCTGCACGTGCAGGTACACCTGTTCCAGTACCTGACGCTCAGATTACAGCCGAAATGAAGGATTTTGCTACTATGGATGTAATGTCGAGAGCATCATCTGTTGGTGGTGATGGGGTAGATTTAGGTGGCTTTTCCGATAAAATCGATTTAAGAGATAAACGCGAAGTGAAAATTGATACC
>CAYUZZ010000195.1:0-5064 GCA_964449505.1 uncultured Hyphomicrobiales bacterium
TCTACTTCGGTTTGTTCTTTGTAAGGAATGTTGCATTCTATGATTTTTTCACCATAATTCTGGGACTCTAAAACCTTAATACCCAACTTTGAAACAGGTTTCCTAACAGTCTTATATTGAATTCCGCAGACAGAATCTGTTAGGAACGCTCCATTAGAAATCTGAAGATTGAATAAATTATCGCATCTGCTATCCGAGAATTTTGGATCTACAATTGCTAACTCTGTGGATATAGCATCACCAAGATAAGTTTTGAACCTCACTTTTAAAATAGTATCGCGAGTTGAAAAATAATTATTGGTAGGTGCCTCAAAATTTAAACTTATGTAATCCTTTTCTTGTTCTTCATTCGAATCACTTTTATTGATACTGCCTTCGGAAGCCATTCCAATAGAAACTGTTCCAACATATTCCAATAGACTTCTATTATAATAAATGTCAGTTTGGAACCGAGACGCAAAGGCAACCGGGTTACTCCCATCATAATTTAAAAGTATTGGAATTTCTACCAATGTTCCAGGTTTTGCAGAAATATTATCAGGCATCATGATTTTCCCGGAAAGCGGAGGAAGAGTTTTTGCCCTGCGTGTGACTACCCTTTGCTTTGGTGGAATGCTCTCATTGGTGTTAATTATCATATTTGCAGTAATTTCTCCCACATAATCCGATACAGCCTCGAATGAAACTTTTATTTCACCATTAGAATTAATTCCAATATCAGAGGAATTACCGAAAAGCTTGAAAGGTGATTCAGGAAACTCAGGATTTATTTCAACCGAAAATATTGATAAATTCGCATTTCCAATATTTGAAATTCTTGCTGTTGTATCACGTCTTGCAGGACATTCCAACCTATTAAGTACAATATTTCCGTAATCTATAGTATCACTTGCCATCTTAAATTTTGGAGCAGTTACATTGCCACTTATATAAAAATCCTTATAGACTTCACTCGTTGGAACACCATAAATTGCTCTTTCGCTAATATTTGTAATTAAATGATAATTATATAAAAAATGCGAATTGTTCTTTGGAATAAAATCTATACTAACATAATCTGTGCTATCAGGCATTAAATAATTTAAATTTTCCTGAATTTTCTTTACAATTGTCAATTCAGAAGCAGGTTTATTCAGAATAGAATTTATAATTTCCTCTTTATTCAAAAATATTGGAAGATTACCCGTATTTTTAATAATAAAATAAATGGATACCTTCTCATCAGGGCTAACATTTCCAAGATATATAGTATCATTGGAAAAATCGAAATTACACATTTTAATTTCCAAATTTTGTTTAACGCCAGTTCCAACAACTAACACTTCAGAAAAATCAGTAGAATCAGCATTAATATCAGGTTTGGGTACGAACTCATGACTTATAATTGCACTATCTATACCAACATCTAAGGGCAGATAACTAAATTGACGCTGCAAAATCCCTTTGGGAATTAGTTCAATATGACTAATGTCATCAGAAAAAGAAAATTCAGGACTAATCTGTGGCTGTGTTATATATCGAACTTTACGTTCATTTAACAAAATTTGCTTATGAAAAGTATTTTTGCCCTTCCAAACCAAACTTTTACCATTTGTTGGATTAACATAAACAGAATCAAAATTGATGACGTCGTAAAAATTATCAAAATACTTTAGAGTTTTTTTTACTTTAAGAAAAAATGTATCAATTTGAGTAACAGGTGGCTCTTTTTTAGTTTCATTATTCAAAAAACTCATAGCGAGCATCGCTTCGTGCCACCCGGGTTTAGTAACGATAGTATCTCCTGCTCTGAACATAATTACCATAGTGTCTTTTTCATTGGGAATAAAAGTTTTAGGTAGCAAGGGAATATCCTTAAATAAATTAAATTGCAACTGAGACGGGTCATTTGGAGACGCACCCAAATAAAAACTTGGTGCAAGTCGCTCCATATATAAAGATTTTATGCCCATATTATAAAGTTCAAATAAAACATCAGCAGAATCATTTACCAGACAAGGACCCATATTGATAGTTCTACCATCAAGTTGACTTAAGGGTGTTATCAATCCTTGGAAATCTATTGCTGCAACAGAATTCACCGAAATATATACCAGAACAATCAAAGTTAATTTAAAACTATTTATCACTTCTTATATCATATAATTACTGTAAAAATAAGACATTTTTGCTAAATATATTATATAGACAACTAAGAAAGAAAAAAGTTATTTACTTTATTTATAATTAAACCATAAGTCGCTCGTAATACTTACTTTTGTAGCAAATTAATATTTCAAAGTAATAATTATGATAAAAATAACCTTTCCAGATGGCTCATTAAGAGAATTTGAGTCCGGAATTTCAGGACTAGAAGTTGCTAAGTCAATTTCAGAAGGCTTGGCAAGAAACGCAGTAGGTGTATCAGTAAATAATACTTTAACAGAATTGGAAAAACCAATTGTTGAAGACTGTAATCTTAAGGTATTAACCTTCAATGATGATGAAGGAAAACAAATGTTTTGGCACTCATCTGCACATTTATTAGCGGAAGCACTACAAACATTGTACCCTGGCACCAAATTTGGAATTGGTCCTTCTATCGAAAATGGATTTTATTACGACATAGAACCACCAGAAAATATCAAAATTTCATCTGAAGATTTACCTTTAATTGAAAAAAAGATGATAGAATTAGCAAGAACTAATTCAACCTTTAATATGGGTGATTGGACTTATAATGATGCACTGTCTTATTATACAAAAGAAGGCAATCAATATAAAGTAGAATTAATTGAAGGATTGAAAGATAGTAAAATTACTTACTGCAAACAAGGGACTTTTACCGATTTATGCCGTGGTGGTCATATTCCAAACACAGGATTAATAAAAGCAGTGAAACTACTTTCCATAGCTGGAGCATATTGGAGAGGTGATTCGAACAATAAAATGATGACCAGGATATACGGGGTAACATTTCCAAAACAAAAATTACTCGAAGAATACATTCATCTGCGTGAAGAAGCCGAAAGACGTGATCACCGTAAATTAGGAAAAGAACTTGAATTATTCCTGCTAACTCCTGCAATAGGGGGCGGTCTTCCAGTTTGGCTACCAAATGGAACCACAGTACGAAGAATATTAGAAAGTTTCCTAAAAGGAGAATTATCCAAAAGAGGATATTTAGAAGTAATTACCCCACATATAGGAAATTTAAATCTATACAAAACTTCAGGGCATTATCCATATTATAAAGATTCCCAATTCGCACCGATGAAAGTTGAAGACGAGGAATATATGTTAAAACCAATGAATTGCCCGCACCACCATCAAGTATTCTTATCAAAACCCAGAAGTTACAGGGATTTACCTCTGAAAATTGCTGAATTTGGTACAGTATATAGATACGAACAATCTGGAGAACTAAACGGATTATCACGTGCACGAGGATTTACTCAAGATGATGCACATATTTATTGTACTCACGACCAATTGAAAGAACAAATAATAGAATGTGTAGAACTAACACAATTGGTTTTCAAAACATTCGATTTACAAGTATCAACAAGACTTTCGTTTAGAGATGAGCATTCCGAAAAATTTGCTGGTGACCCTGAACTTTGGGAAAGAGCACAAACTGAAATCAAAGCTGTTGCTGATGAATTGAAGCTCGATTATTTTATTGGATTAGGTGAAGCGTCATTTTACGGACCAAAAATAGATTTTATTGTTAAAGATGCAATCGGCAGAAAATGGCAACTTGGTACAGTGCAAGTTGATTACGTAATGCCCGACAGATTCGAATTGGAATATATGGGTTCAGACAATCAAAAACACCGACCTGTAATAATACATCGCGCTCCATTCGGTTCGATGGAAAGATTTATGTCTATATTAATTGAACATTATGCCGGTAATTTCCCATTTTGGATTGCACCAGTCCAAGCTATTATTATTCCAATCGGTGAAAATCAAAATGAATTTGCCGAAAACACATTTAATATTTTAAAAAGCTTAGGGTATCGAGTTGAAATAGATAGTAGAAGTGAAAAAGTAAATAGAAAAATTGCTGAATCAGAACAAAGAAAAATTCCATTTTCACTAATTATTGGACAAAAGGAAGTGGAGAGTAATGGAACTTCACTAAGAAAGCACGGTGATGGAGACTTAGGTTATAAATCAATAGAAGAAGTTAGAGACTTATTTGCCGCATTGAATATCCCTGGAGCAAAATAATAGATAATAATAGTAAATATATAAAAAAGTTTAGTTCAAGATTGTATTTACATATATAACAAACAATTTATCTTCAGGGATGACAATTCTACAAAGTCAGCAATTTATAGTAGTTCAGTTATCCCTGTTTGACATTAAATAGAAGTTTAATAAACTATTTCAACAAAGCTTAAGAAACAAATCTTTTAGTAAAGATATTTAATATTTGAAACATAACATAAATCTTTTTAAAATTGAATATTATAGCAATTTAACAATAATATTGAATGATGATTAGAGTAGGATAAACGGAGAAAACCCGAAAGACAAATCTTTCGGGTTTTCTCAATGATAGCTTGGCAGCGACCTACTCTCCCACGCAGTTACCCACGCAGTACCATCGGCCCAATGGAGCTTAACTACTCTGTTCGGGATGGGAAGAGGTGTACCCTCCACGGCATAACCACCAAGCAAAATATTATAAATATAAGATAAGTAAATAAGAGAAACAAAAGTTAAGAGTCATGATATATCTTACCAAAAGAATTCGGTAAGCCCATGGATTATTAGTACTTCTCGGCTGAACATATTGCTATGCGTACACCTGAAGCCTATCAACCAAGTAATCTACTTGGATCCTTAGAGATGTCTAATCTTGGGGTAGGTTTCGTGCTTGAGATGCTTTCAGCACTTATCCTTTACGTACGTTGCTACTCTGCGATGCCACTGGCGTGACAACAGATACACAGTAGGTACGTTCACTCCGGTCCTCTCGTACTAAGAGCGGGTCCCCTCAAACATCTTCCGCCCACACTGGATAGGGACCGAACTGTCTCACGACGTTCTGAACCCAGCTCACGTACCGCTTTA
>CAYUZZ010000196.1:0-5029 GCA_964449505.1 uncultured Hyphomicrobiales bacterium
AGAAACATTATTAAAAGCAGCAACAGAAGTTTCCCAATATTGCAATTTAGAAATTAACTTTTCATTGCCAAATACTTCTATGCTATCCGGAATAATTATCAAATTACCCACTAGAGTGTAATTTTCATTGGTTAAAATGTCGATTCTTGGCTTTACGGGCAATTTCTTGCCGATAATTTCACCCGTATTAATAGTGATAAATTCGGGATTTGTTTCTTCAATCTGCACTTTCTCCAAAGACTGAAGCCCCTTTAAAATATCACCTCGCGAAATAACATAAACACTATCGGTAATAATTTTTTTTGACAAATCGACCACTATTTTTTTTGAATTATTGAACGCAATCAGGTTAAATAAATCCCAGCCACTTCCCTGAACCGACAAGGCAATGCTTTTTTCTACATCATTTTCTATTGCAAGATTAGAAGGCATCAACACGGTGATTGGAACATTAACAAAAGTCTTGTAATCTGAATTAAAACTTGTATAGAGCCAGAGCGAAAAGGCGAAGATTAAAGAACCCAAAAAGGATTTTTTTGACAATGTCTTAATATATTGCGGAGTTTTCATTCCTCTAAAATAACCCAAATAATTTCAAAGAAATAATTATAATTGCAATAGTAAGAAAAATCTTTATAACTTTCTCACCTTTTCGCACCGAAATCCTTACCGATTGCCACGCTCCAAATACATTGCCCGATGCCAGTGCTATACCAAGTACAAAATCTACCTTACCATTTATTATAAAAACTAAAAATGCTGGAATGGTAAAAATCAAGGCAAGGAATACTTTATACATATTTACTCGTACCAAATCTACTTTCAGAAAATTTTGAAGAGCCGCCATTATCA
Source organism: uncultured Hyphomicrobiales bacterium (assembly GCA_964449505.1). Lineage (GTDB taxonomy): Bacteria > Bacteroidota > Ignavibacteria > Kapaibacteriales > UBA2268 > JBDHXE01. The sequence goes on from CAYUZZ010000196.1 coordinate 853, forward strand.
TAAATCCTGCAGCAACCTGAATAAAGCCCCCGTAAAAACCTATAAAAATCAATGATAGTGCAAGTTTCCAGTTCATTTTTTCCGGATTAGCCGAACTGCTACTCTTCTTTTTGGGTATAAATAGAGTAAGAATAATAAAAATATTAATCGCACCTAAAATTATTTTGAAATATTCATCATTTAATTGTATCGATAGTAAGGCACCAATTACTGCTCCAGGTAAAGTGTATAATGAAAGATACAAGCTTAGTTTCATATCAAAATAATTTTCTTTCTTAAAAGAATAGACTGCTGCAATGCTTTGAGCAATTATCGCAATACGGTTAGTACCATTAGCTACTGCTGAATCTAATCCCAAAAAAATAAGTGTTGGAAGAGTAAGTGCCGAGCCGCCACCAGCCATTACATTAAGGAAACCCGATAGTGAGCCAACTACAAACAAAATCAATATCTGATATATGAAATCCAATTATTTACCATTTTTAAAATTTTCAAAAATTTCTCTTATTCGAGGTTTTAGATATATCGTATCAAGTGGCAATTCGCTAAGTATTTGGCAAAGCTCATATTTAGAATCCTCCTCGTTCAAATTTTTATTTAAGAAGATAAATTTATTATTATTGACAATGCAAAAACCATAATTATCCAAATCATCTTCTTTGATAATTTTTATTTGAAGTTGATGAATCACATTCATCAATTCGCCGGTTTCAATATTAACTTTGCTTTTCGATTTCATCTAAAGGCTTAAATACCAATAATATAAATACAGTTATCTGGGATAGGAAGGACAATCCACTTAGAAGACTGATTCTGCTATCTGATTTTAACTTCATATAATCCATTAACATACTTGAATTTATATCATTTAATCCCTTGAAAAATATTTCCTGGCTCACTACAATATCCCGATATATAATGTAAGATTCGAATGGAGAGAACAAAAAAACCAAAACTAATATCATGAAAAACCAGCCAAGTTTTTTTATTTTTTTCAAATTGATAAAGGCAATGCCAAAAATCGAAACTACAAAAATTAAATAAGAAACGCTCGAATATGACGACAGGGCAAAGAAGTGGTACATAGACCGATACTGGACCGCTGTATTAAAATCACTCCTTAATTCCAATACACCGGTGGTTCCATTCAAACTATACAGGTCATAAAAAATTACTGACCGTGATATGCTTACTCCAAAAAATAGAACAAAAGAAACAAGTGATATTGTTATAAGCAATTTATTAACAAAATTATTTTCCAAAAACACTCCTATTTTAATATTTCTCAACAAAAATACTAAATTATTAAAATCGAAAGCCGTCAAAAGTTAGTAATTTGTAAAAAAGGAAAAATAATGATAGAAAATACCGCAGAATTTGATTATTTAGATTTGCTTAAGATATTCAAAGCTGGTCAATTAATTAATTTATTCCCTGAAATTAGGATTAATAATGTTACTATAGATTCTCGTAAAGTAGTAAAGAATTCACTTTTTGTTGCTTTGAAAGGCGAGAAAACTGATGGACATGATAAAGTAATGGAGTCGTTCGAAAAGGGTACTTCAGTTTGCATTGTTGATAAAGATTGGTATTTAACCCACAAAAATAAAATCGATTCCCTGCCGATGATAGTAACGGATAATAATTTGGAAGCTTTGGGCTTGATGGCTAATTATCATCGTTCCCGTTTCAATTATCCGGTAATAGCAATAGGCGGTTCAAATGGAAAAACCAGCACAAAAGAAATGACCGCAACAGTATTATCTCAAAAATTCAAAGTATTAAAAACATTCGAGAATTTTAATAATTTGCTGGGTGTGCCACTTATGTTGCTTTCCATGTCCAAGCAATATGAAGTTGCTGTTTTAGAGCTTGGTACTAATCAACCGGGCGAAATGTTTACATTGGGAAAAATTGTACAACCAACGCATGTATTAATAACAAATATAGGAAAGGAGCACCTCGAATTTCTTACTGATTTAGATGGCGTTGAAATGGAAGAAACATCTATTTTTGGTGAAGTCCGTTCCGATGGGATTGCCTTCGTTAATTATGACGATGAAAGACTAAAAAAGTATGGGCATATTCTTAACAAATTTATTACTTATGGTACTAACAAAGATGCTTCCGTTGTGGGCGAAATCAAGCTTGATAATGAACTTCGTCCCGAGTTGAAAATCAATTCTGGTGTTGAATCCATTGAAGCAAAGTTACAAACTTACGGTACTGTATCTGCAAAAAATGCTATTGCTACTGTGGCAATTGCCTCACAACTTGGACTAAGTGCTGTAGAAATTAAACAAGGACTGGAAGCCTTCCAACCATTGTTATTCCACGGATACGGTAGAATGGCTGTGGAATTTGTTAATGATATAACCATTATCAATGACTGCTATAATTCAAATCCATCATCTGCTATGGCTGCACTTGAAAATTTAAGTGCTTTGAACGTAAATAGGAAGAAAATTGCCATACTTGCTGATATGAGAGAGTTGGGAGAGTCTTCCCTCGACGAACATAAAAATATAATTGAATATGCATCGGAAGTAGCAGATTTGGTGATGATATTAGGGGAGGAAATGAACATTGCTTTTGAAATGTTCGTCTTTAAAGAAAATGTTATTTGCTTCGAATCTAAATCCGATATTCAGGAATTTATTAGTAATATGGAAGAACCTAATTGTATATTTTTGGTAAAAGGTTCAAGGGGAATGAAAATGGAAGAAGTTGTTAGTTTTATAAAGGATGATAGATAATGAGAAGAGTATTGATATTCTTGACTTTGGTTATTGTTTTAGTTGGTAATTTATATAGCCAGGGTCCAAGAGGTAAAAGCTTTGGCTTTGGAATTATACTTGGTGAACCAACTGGTTTGACTGGAAAATTATGGCTAAACAGAGAGAATGCAATAGATTTTAGTGTTGGAAGTTCTTACTTTGGAGCTTTGCGATTTACAGGAGATTATCTTTGGCATTTTGATTCATTTGATTCTCAGGTAGTTAAGTTATATGCCGGTCCTGGATTAGCAATTGGAACTGGCGAGAGTGGGGGCTGGATTTATAAGAAAAAAGACGACGAATATTGGTATAGGAAAAGTGATGACCTTGGAATAGGAGTCAGAGGTCTTTTTGGATTGAATATAATTCCAAAAAGGTCACCACTTGAAATATTTGTGGAATTAGGAGTACTGGTTGGATTGACGCCAAGAACAGGCGCATCCGGCGAAGCCGCAATTGGCATAAGATTTTACCCATAATTATACTATAGAAGATGGATAGTGCCACCACCAAGGCAGTATCCATCTTTATAAAAAATAGAGAATTGTCCTGCTGAAATTCCCTGGTCGGGAGTGTCCAAATATACTATTGCACTTTGATAGTCAATTATTTCAATGCTGCAATTATATTTTTGAGGTCCGTGGCGTAATTTAACCTGCAGATTGCAATCTGCAGGGGTATATGGTATCCAATTAATATTTCGTGCCATAAACCTATCGTGAAGTATTTGATTTGTTTGATTATCGTGACTGATATAAACTATATTTTCTTCTATATCCTTCTTTACAACATACCACGGACCACCGCTAAGCCGAAGTCCGGCACGTTGTCCAATTGTATGGAACCAATATCCATTGTGATATCCTAAAGTATTTCCACTTTCAATTTCTATTATTCTACCCTTTTGTTCACCTAAATGAAATTTGATAAAATCGTTGTATTTAATTTTTCCTAAAAAACAAATACCCTGACTATCCTTACGATTCTTGTTTGGTAAATCATACTTATCTGCTAATAATCTTATTTGTGGTTTAGTAAATTCGCCAATGGGGAATATAATTTTGGATAGTTGATTCTGGTCTAAATATGTTAAAAAGTAAGTTTGGTCCTTAATTAAATCGGGGTTTTCTTTCAGGTAAAATAAATTATTTTTTTCTTCGATTCGTGCATAATGTCCAGATGCGATTTTAGTGAATTCATTTGAGATTTTGGGAATAAATTGACCAAACTTAATATGTCTGTTGCACATAATATCGGGACTTGGTGTCCTGCCGGCTTTTAATTCAGTGATTGTATATTCTACAACAGTATCCAGATATTCTTGTTGCATATTTACTATTTGTAATGGTACGTCAAGTTGATTGCAAACCGCCCTTACATATTCCAAATCCTCTTCCCAA
>CAYUZZ010000197.1:0-5018 GCA_964449505.1 uncultured Hyphomicrobiales bacterium
TGGGTGTAATAATCGGTTCAGGTATTGGTGGTATGACAACATATCATCAACAACAACAAAACCTCTACGACAGAGGTGGAAAACCTGACCGAATTTCACCTTTTTTTGTTCCTATGTTGATATCTGATATTGCTGCAGGTCATGTTGCGATTCGTTGGGGACTAAAAGGACCTAACTATGGTACTGTTTCGGCATGTGCCACTTCTTCTCACTCCATTGGAGATGCCTTAATGATTTTACAAAGAGGCGATGCTGATATTATGTTAGCTGGAGGTAGTGAAGCAGTGATTTGCCCTATGGGGGTTGGTGGTTTTAATGCAATGAAAGCATTGTCCACCCGTAACGATAGCCCGGAAACTGCAAGTCGTCCGTTCGACAAGGATAGAGATGGATTTGTAATGGGAGAAGGTTCTGGTATGCTGATGCTTGAAACTGAGGAACATGCTTTGAATCGCGGTGCTAAGATATATTGCGAATTAGCAGGTATCGGATTAACAGATGACGCATATCATATAACACAACCTGCCGAGGGCGGAGAAGGTGCCGTACGTTCAATGAGACTTGCTATTGAAGACGCTGGATTGGTGCCTAACGATATTGATTACATCAATGCACATGGTACATCTACCCCATTTAATGATAAAAATGAATCTTTAGCGGTTAAAACCGTTTTTGGTCAACATGCATTTGAATTATTGATAAGTTCTACTAAATCAATGACAGGTCACTTATTGGGCGCTGCCGGTGCAATAGAAGCCGCCGCAACAGCAAAAGTGATTTATGAATCAAAAGTTCCACCAACTATTAATTATACTACTCAAGACCCTGATTGTAACTTGAATTATGTTCCTAACGAATATGTTGAAAGAGAGATTAACGCAGATATAAGTAATACTTTTGGATTTGGAGTACATAACGCTTCTTTGTGCTTTAAAGCATATAATAAATAGTATAGTATAAAATTGAAAAATATTTTTTTAAATATTTACAATGGCATTTTTAAAAATCCTGACGACAAGAAAAACGAGTTGTCAGGATTTGATAATTTTAAAATTTTCAATTTAATTGAACCTGACACAAAAACTAATTTAGAAATCAAATTAAATATTAAAATTAAAAACTTGGGGGTTTTCGAACAAGCCTTGGTTCATAGGTCGTATTTAACTGTTTTGAATAATCCGGAAGTTTTGTCAAATGAACGCCTCGAATTTTTTGGCGACGCAATTTTAGGGTTTATTATTACTGGATATTTATTTACATATCACCAAGAAGATCTCGAAGGTAAATTAACTAAAATCAGGTCGTGGCTTGTAAATAAACATTCCCTTGCTATTTGTGCCAAGGCATTAGATCTTGACAAATTTGTATTTTTAAGTCATAGTGCCGAAAATGCCCTAAAAGTTGGAAGTGAATCCATATTAGCTGATGCATTGGAAGCTGTAATAGCCGCCATTTATATAGATTCTGGACTGGAGGCCACTAAAGATTTTATTATCAATCAACTTCTAAAAATTATGCTCAGTGAAAAACTTTTAGAAGATAAAAATTACAAAAGCCGTTTACTTGAACAAGTGCAAGCAGAAGGCTTCAATGCACCAACTTATTCTGTTTTAGAAGAATTTGGACCAGACCATTCTAAAGAGTTCAAAGTTGGTGTTTATGTCGATAACCATCAAAAAGGAATTGGTATCGGCAAAAGTAAAAAAGAAGCAGAACAAGAAGCCGCAAAGAGTGCTTTGCAGCTATTTTTTTCATTAACAATTAATAATCAATAGAATATGGAAAAGTTATTATTTGAAAAATCAAGAAAAGGTAGAGTAGGTTATACTTTACCTGTATTAGATGTTAAGTCAGTTAATTTGGTTGATGAAATTCCATCAAAATATATCAGAAAAGATTCACCTGAATTGCCAGAAATTAGTGAAAGCGAAATTGCAAGGCATTTCCTTCGGTTGTCTCACCTAAATTATAGCATTGAAGAAGGACTGTATCCGTTGGGTTCGTGTACTATGAAGTATAATCCAAAAATCAATGAGGTAACTGCTTCTTTGAATGGTTTCAAAGACTTGCATCCTCTGACAAGAGAAGATTTTGCGCAAGGTGCGTTGCAATTAATGTACGAATTGGGTGAATGCCTTAAAGAAATTTCTGGCTTTACTGGTATTACATTGCAACCATCTGCTGGGTCGCAGGGTGAATTTACAGGTATTTCAACAATTAGAGCTTATCATGAACAAAGAGGCGATACCAAAAGAAGAAAAATCTTAATTCCAAATGCTGCCCACGGGACAAATCCAGCATCTGCTGCTATCGCCGGGTTTGATATTGTTGAATTAAAGTCGAACGACCATGGTTTAGTTGATCTCGAAGATTTAAGAAGTAAGGTTGGGGATGATGTTGCTGGTTTCATGCTTACTAATCCAAATACAGTTGGTATTTTTGAAAAAGAAATCAAAGCAATAGGAGATTTGATTCATGGCTGTGGTGGATTGATGTATATGGACGGAGCAAATTTAAATGCTTTGTTAGGTATTGTTAGACCTGGTGATTTGGGGTTTGATTGTATGCATATTAATTTACATAAAACATTTTCTACTCCACATGGAGGTGGTGGTCCTGGATCGGGTCCTGTTTGTGTTAATGACAAGCTGACACCATATTTGCCCGTTCCTGTTGTTGAAAAAATTGGTGATTCTTATCACCTTAATTATAATCTCCCCTATTCCATTGGTAAAATTCATTCTTTCTTTGGTAATTTCGGAATGTTTGTAAGAGCTTATACTTACATTAGAATGCACGGTGCAGATGGCTTACGCTCTGTTAGCGAAAATGCTATCATTAATGCAAATTATATTCGTACCTTGATTAAAGATAATTATAAATTGCCTTTTTCTGAATTTGGTATGCATGAATTTGTTATTAGTGCTGATTATCAGAAGGAAAATGGTGTAAGTGCCAAAGATATAGCAAAAAGACTTTTGGACTATGGATACCATGCCCCTACTATTTATTTCCCTGTTATCGTACACGAATGTATGCTGATTGAGCCTACAGAAACAGAGTCAAAAGAAAATCTTGAAGAATTTGCAGATGCTATGAATAAAATTGCAGCAGAAGCCAGAGAAACTCCTGATTTGGTTACTAATGCACCTTCAAATACTCACATCAGAAGAGTAGATGATGCGTTAGCTGCGAGAAAGTTAAACGTTAGGTGGTAATATTTCAAAAAAAATATTATTGTTTTTTTTTCAAAGTTACATATTTACTTCAAGACAATTGAACCTAAATATGTAACTTTTTTATTAATAAAACTTAACGTGAAACTTTTGAATTTCGATTTCGTTTTATAAAATAAGTTGAATATAAAGAATGGTTGATATTATGAAGTACTTTTACATATCTCTTGCTTTGATAATTTTATCTACAAACATTCTACATTCCAATAATGATTCGCTCGAAATTAGACATAATTTTGATGATGATTATTGGAAAGATATGTTAATTTTCGGAATTAAAAAGCCAACTATTGATATTAGCATTGGGCTTTCTAACCCAAGCATCGACAAGTCCGTTATTCCTGATAATATGTCTAAATTAGGATATTTATCTGGAGTGTTTGGGTTTTCAAATTCATATAAATCTTCCAATTCAGATATTATTTTCAGAGAAAAGGGAACTTACTTATTGATAGAACATAATAATATTGATTTACCACTAAGCAATGCTAAAAATGGCGATATTTCATCAAATGCTTGGAGAATTGGAGTTGGCTCACAGAGTGCTAATATTTATGATTTAGGCGGAAATGTAAGGTTGTCATTTAATAATTTGTCGAATATTGGATGGGTGTGGATTAACTTCAGGGATTCTGCTTCAACAGAAGAAAGTAGGAATCATCAAATTTATCTAAGTGATGGTGTTCGATTTAGCAACCAAGTTGGGAATGAAATCAAATTATTTTTGACAGACAATTTAGGTTTTAATTTGGTTTATAACAGGACTGAAATATTTACAAGACATTTATTCTGGTACTGGGCTGGCAGTGAAATCATATATCAAATTGGCAGCAATACAATAGATTGGTTTGTAAGCAGTATCGAAAAATCTACCCCTTCAGCAAGCCCAATTATTTATTTTGTACTTCACTCTGTATATAATTATGGAATGTACGAGTTAAGAAAATCTAATATGAATTGGCCTTTCGATACATCTTCACCATTAATTTACGACAATTTTAAATTTGGATTATCATTTAGGTTCTAACGCAATGTATATTCATCCCAAATTTCGTATCATTCCCCCTAAGGGAGGAATAAATGACTATTTTAACTTATTTGTGATAAATGGGATTAAAAATAATTAGAAATTCTTAATTTTATTTTCACAAAAATATATGTGTTAGTTCCCTGGATATATTAATGTATCAGGGGAGGTTAAATACAATTGGTAGCCAAAGGAGGGTAATAAATTTCCAATCGTATTAATGTTATACGAGGGTATATAAACCTGTCCGGCTGAATTTTTAACGATTACCAATCTACTGTTTTGAAATAAATATTCTAAAGCAGTTGCTGGGTTCATCGGAGTATTTCTAAGGTATGAGATTAAATTCCAGCCGGCATTTAAACTGATTTCAATTAACTTAGGATTTACAGTCTCTCCAATTATTTTTAAAGTTGTATTTTTGTTTGCATAAATTTGGTATCCTTGCGAAATATTCCAATTGCCAATTGTATTAATATTGTATAATGGTATATAAACTTGACCACTTGAGTTCTTTACAATCACTATGTCACTTCCAATCTCGGAGAAAATTGACGACATACTCAGGTTTAGCGGGGCAATATAAGTACTTGTCAAATTCCAGCCGGCAAGCAGATTTATTCTCAATGTATCGTAATAATAGGGGAATTTGGATATTACAGAGACCGTATCAATATGAAAATTATCCGTACCATGGCTAAATCTTACATCAGTTAAAAATTCCTTACCGCTTTCCGAATCCCATGCGAACAAGG
>CAYUZZ010000198.1:0-4996 GCA_964449505.1 uncultured Hyphomicrobiales bacterium
TATAAAAACCTTTGTGTGATATAAAAGTGGACCCAGATTTATTACCACCTTGGAAATTGATTCTGTTCTGATTTCTAAAAGATGGGTGAATTAGTTCTGAAAAAACATTTATCTGAGTGTATTCAAACATATTTGTTGATATGGAAATGTCATTTAAACTGATTCCACTTAAATCAAAATCATGGTTTAGGAAATCATTTAAAACAATGTTTTTGAAGGCTAAATCAATCGAATTGATGTTACCACTTAAGTTGATGGGTAAAAAATCACCATAAGAATTTATCAAGAAATCCATGTTTTTTTTAATTGACAGATTGTTTAATAAATACAAATCTTCGCCAGGAAGAATAGGCTGGTGTAATTCTTCACTTACCAGCAAGTAAAAATCACAAAAGAGAGTAAATGCAATCAATAAATTAAAATATATTTTCAAAATTTTTAACTTCTCATTAAATAAAACATTTGGGAACCTGCAAATTAAACAATACAAATATAGCAAGACATTCTTCCAGAATTTTCATTATCTCTTCTATACGAATGTAATTCGGGGTTTTCTATTGTGCATAAATCAGATATTTCGATATTGTTAAAATTTACTCCAGCACTTAATAATTCTTCTTTCAGTTTCAACCTGTTATCAAAATACCAGCTACCATCTTCAGATTTGATACAGAATTTACCTAAAACACTTTGAACATCGTTACCTACTTGGTAATTCTTTACCGAAGCAAGTGGTGCTATATATGCCAATAAATCTGCTGACAGTGAATTAAATTCATCTTTCATTCTAAGTATAGTCTTTGTTAGGATGTTTGCTGCAGAGCCACGCCATCCAGAATGTATAACTGCAATGACCGATTTTACCGGATCATAAAGCAATATACCACCACAATCAGCCAATTTAACATTCAAAACTCTTCCTTTTAAATTGCATATCATTGCATCGGATTCGACAATTTGATAATCATCATTAACAATTGAGATTATATCGCTATGAATTTGTTTTTGAAAAATTAAATAATCCAATTTATAACCTAAAAATTCAGCAAATTTCTCATGCATTTTCAAAATTTGAGAATCAGAATAAATATTTGTTTTTGATATTGAAAATCCGAAAGGTTCAAATAAATCGAGGTTTTTGAGGGTTACCCCTGAGATTATTTTGCTTTTGGGAAAAATTTCAGGTTTAATTATTTTCATAATTATAATCTATAATTTGGAAAAAGTTATCTTTAAAACCCATATATTTACTTATGGAATCTGACATTGCCGGACTGACCAATTTTGACTTATAGGGTTTGCCCAAAGATTGAAGTTTATCCTTCATCTCTAATCCAAAATTTCCACAATAATAAATATATGGATTTTTATAATTATCAATTACATATTTCAAAAATTTATCCAAATAAGGCCTGATTCCAGGTTTTCTGTCAAAAATATAAATTTTATTTGCATCTTTTTTAGTCGTATCATCAATCATTAAAACATAGTTCTGAGCAGGGATCACTATTTTTTTAGGACCAGTTTCAGTGTCAACAAATTTATTAAGCAAAAATAAACTTAACGTGATAACCATACATCTAAATAGTAAATGCTTATAGTTTTCAGCAAAAATAAGCAATAAAATTATTATCGAAATTATTAAAGAAATAAAAAAAGTGTTACTTCCTGAAATATAAGCCATATTAACATCTGCAAATAATGAATTTATGTACATTGTCAAATCAATCAATTGGTTAGTAGTTATGGCAGTTAGCATGGCAAAGGGTAAATAAATATATGCAAACGTTAAGGTAATAACAATTCCAATAAGTGACAAACTAATTAAAGGAATTTCTATTAAGTTGGATATGGGCGATATAATTGAAAAAATATCAAAATAATAAGCAACAATCGGTGACACAATAATTGAGGCTGACAATGTTACAGAAATTGAGATAAAAAATGCGTCAACAATAATATTTTTAAAATGACAAGTACTACTCAATTTTTTGTAAATTATATCCTGAAATAAAATGATACCTAAGACAGATGAAACCGACATTTGAAATGCTGCAGAGTACAAAAGCGAATTATCAAATAAAACCATCAATAATGAACTAAATGACAATGAATTAAGTGGGTGAATACGTCGTTCGAGACATAAACCAAAAATAACAGAAATTGCCATCAAACCTGCTCTAATTGCAGATATTTGAAATCCTGTAATTATGATGAATGAAGATATAATTATTGAAAAAAGAAGAAACTTTAGCCATCTGTTATATACAAATCCTAATAGTAGATAAATAATCCCTGAAATTATACCTACGTGCAATCCACTTAGAGCTAACAAATGTGCAGTACCTGTTTTTGAAAAATCTAACTTAACTTCTTTTTCGATAAATGACTTATCTCCCAAAAAAAGTGCGTTAATTACCCCGAAATTTCTATTTCCAAAAATTTCACATATTTTAATTTTGATGCCTTTTTTGGTATCACTTAATAGTTGCTGAAATGGTTCAGCATTATCAATAAATGCAAACTCATCAGTGTTTGCAACACCATAAAATACAAAATTATTTGTTTGGAAATATTGTATTTCATTAAAATCCGAGCTAATTAGTTTAGGCTTAGGGGTACTAATTTTCAGTTTTGAATAGAATTTTATTCCATCTCTAATTTTAAATCTTAAGTTTTCCAATTTGTTTAAATTGATCAAAACTTTTATATTTTTCATTTTTTTTAGGATTTTTGAATCCAAATCACCTATGGCAGTAATTTTCAGGCTATTATTAGCTAATAAATTGAAATTCAAGATTTTACCAGTAAATACAGCATCATGATAAGGAATTACCTTTGTAGGATAAACAATTTTATCAGATGATATATTTAAGTAAACAACCAAAGATGCTAAAAAAATTAGAATCAGATAAAGTGAAAGAAAATTTTTCATTTTCCAAACAATTGCAAGCAAAATTAATGCACCAAAAATTAAATATAAAATTATTTCTTTTTGTAAATTCAAATAAGAAATAATGAAAAAAAATACTACAAATAAGATAAAGTATTTGAAAGCTGGATACTGATTCATCTAAATCCATCAATTAATTTACGGCAAAATTAAATAAAAGTTCAATTGAAAACAATATAATTCTTAAGTTTGTTTTTAAAAAAAATCGAAAATAGAAATTGTATGGAAAAAATAATGGCTTTGGTGGGAGTTGCAACGATTATTTTACTTGTGTGGATTTTTTCAAATGATAAAAAGAATTTTCCTTTCAGGATTGTAATTTGGGGTTTGATTATACAGTTTATACTTGGGTACTTTGTATTGAAGTTTCCAATTGGGATTCAGCTATTTTCATGGCTTGGTCAGGTCATTACTGATTTTCTAAATTTTAGTTTAAAAAGTGCGGCTTTTTTGTTTGGCAATGCCGCCAATCCACAATTTCAGCAAACATTTGGTTTTCAATTTGCCATTATAGTGGCATGTACTGTAATTTTCTTTTCAGCATTTGTTTCAATTTTATATCACTTTGGTGTTATGCAAAAAATTGTATATTCAATGGCATGGCTAATGCACAAAACTATGGGTACAAGTGGAATTGAATCTTTATCTGCATCGGCAAATATCTTCTTAGGACAGACCGAGGCACCCTTATTAATTAGACATTACTTAGACTCCGCCACCCGTTCGGAATTAAATTCAATAATGACTTGTGGATTTGCTACCATTGCGGGTGGTGTGATGGCTGCCTATATTTCTATGGGTATAGAGGCTAAGTACTTGATAACCGCAAGTATAATTTCTGCACCTGGTGGTTTAATTCTATCAAAAATACTTATTCCAGCTACCGAAAAAGGTAAATCATTAACTGAGATTAAAGATATCGAAATCCCCAAGCAAAGTAATATGCTAACAGCAGTATCACAAGGGGCTACTGACGGGGTTTTTCTTACATTAAATATACTCGGTATGTTGATAGCATTTATTGCAATCATAGCCGTTTTAGATGGGGGTTTAGGCATTTTAGACAATTGGCTTACTTCTGTAGGTTTTCCATATTTACCCTCTTCGCTTAAAGAATTTTTAGGTTATATCTTTATGCCTTTTGCATTTTTAGTTGGGGTGCCTGCTGTTGATGCCCAATCGTTTGGATCTCTAATTGGCACAAAGATTTCAATAAACGAGTTCTTAGCTTACGCTGATTTGTCTGAAATGATAAAATCCGGATTAATTCAAGAGAAGACGGCCATATTAGCTACATTCGCATTATGTGGATTTGCTAATTTTAGCTCAATAGCTATTCAGATTGGAGGAATCGGTTCTTTGGCTCCAAATAGGAAAGATGATATTTCAAGATTAGGTATTAAGGCAATGTTTGTTGGTGCATTAACAAACCTGCTAACAACTTGTATAGCAGGTTTGATGTTGTAATAATATTATTTTTGACGACGCTTGTTTAATCTTGGGTTTTGGTCTGGATTTGAATCAGGTCCATCTCGCATAAAATTTTTGAGCCTTTCCATGAATTTCTTTTCAAAAACCAAATATTTGGCGAATTGTACTGGAGTAAGTAATTCTTTAAATTCTTTTAATCTATTTGCCAAGGCGTCCTGAACATTTTGTTGTGAGATCATCATTTTGTTTATTTTGTCATTAAGCTCTTTATCGCTTTGTTTGGCTCTTAATGCAAGTTCAAGCTCATCGTTTGCTAATTTCAAAGCATCATGTTTGTCACGAATATTACTTTCGGAAGCGTTATATTTTACTAAAAACTTGTCTGCATCAGCTTCATTTAAATCAAGTACTTCTAAAAGTTTGATTTTTTTCAACATTTGTACTTTTTCACTTTGCTTTTCGAGTGGCTGTGCTGTCACATCATTTGCGATAAATGATATGAATAGTATGAAAGTCGCAATTTTAATTTTGAACTTTAACATTTTTTAACTCCTCATATATAATTTTAAAATCATCTTCATTAATTTCATCTAACTCATCTACAGCAACGGG
>CAYUZZ010000199.1:0-4959 GCA_964449505.1 uncultured Hyphomicrobiales bacterium
GTAATAAAATGAAAAAGTTATTAATAATAGCAACAAATGTACTTATATTGTTGGCATTAGTTGTTAATACAAATGCACAAGGACCTAAAGGAAAAGATTTCTGATTTGGATTGATAATGGGCGATCCGTTGGGACTAACCATAAAAATATGGACAAGTAATGAAAACGCATTTGACTTCTATTTGGGTTCTTCTTACTTTGGTAACATTAGAGTTGGAGGCGATTATTTATGGCACTTCGACGCATTTAACTCCAACATGGTCAAGATGTATGCTGGTATTGGAGGTGTAGTAGGATTTGGTACAGGTCACGGAATTTGGTACAAAGAAAACAAAGATAAATTTTACTACTGGGATGATAATTCAATGGGAATTGGAGCAAGAGCCATTTTAGGTATTAACTTTATACCAAGAAGAACACCTCTGGAAATTTTTGTTGAATTTGGACCTCTTGTTGGACTTTCTCCAAATTATGGAGTTAATATGGATGGTGCAATCGGTATCAGATTTTATCCATAATATACGGGTATTCACATAATTCGATTTTGAAAATTAATTTTATTAAATTTAAAAGGAGCAGACTCATGAAAATCATGAAAATCTTATTAATCTCTTATGGAATTATTTTATTTGTTCTTTTAACATCATGCGCAGAAACAACCGCACCCGATGCTGAGAGCATAGTAAGAATACGTTCCGAAATGTTTCAGGGCATGATTCAGTCAATTAACATTGACAAAAAAAATCCTTTATTCCAGAAATCAGTAGTTGATTCGGTAAAGATATCAAAATTGAGAATTTTGATATCAGAAATCAAATTCCATTCTGATAATGAAGTAAATGAAGAAAACAACAAATTATTTAAAACAGGACCATTTTTACTCATTGGAGATTCTACTGGTGGATATTTTGATGTAGCGGTTGGTAATCTGCCTGCCGGTGATTTTAATTCACTCAAATTTGAGTTGCACAGATTCAGCGTTAATGAATTATCAACATATCAAAATGATATTACATTTAACGAGTTTGCAACTGAAGAAAGATATTCAGTAATTTTGGAAGGGACAGCCTTTAAATATGGCAATCCATTTCCATTCACTTACAAAAGTTCTTCTACTGCTAATTTGACATTCAAGTTTGAACCTTCTCTTCAATTAAGGAAAGATGTTCCACTTGATATATATCTTCAAATTAACCCGATAAATCTTATGAAAATTGGTAACTCTATTCTTGACCCGCGTGATCCGGAAAATGCTAGTGATATAGACTATTTAATTCAGACCGCTTTAAAAGCGATTAAGAAATAACAAATATCTAATGAATTTCTATTATACGCTTCTTGATTTAATAACTTAAATATTAAAACAAGGAGCGTATTTATTTTTTGATTTGCCAACAGAATTATTGAACTTATCAATATTTTTATAAAGCTTAATAAAACTTTCTTGAGTTATATCCTCAGCTGTTTCTCTATATTTAATGAAACGATGGGCTAATGTAGAGGCAATTTTTGAGAAATTTTTGACGTGCTTTATTTTCGAAAATAAGATGATGAAGAAAGACAATGTAGCAGTGAATTGAAATCATCAACTTAGCAGAAAAGTGAGGAACTCAATATGTTGATTGAGTTCTCACATTTTATAAAATTGAATGAAAAATTAAAATAAGAAAAATTAATCGCCAATTGATTAATTTTCAGTAAACAAAGATAATACATCAATTGCTTCAATATTAGCTTGTGCTCCAAACGCTTGAGCCTTAAAAAAAGGAGTTTTCATCCAATTTAATTCTATCAGAGCTTCATCGTAAGTTTCGATGGGTTGATTTTCTAATCTGTCTAATGGTTTACTATTATCCAATTGGATATTATTCTCAATCATAGATAGGGCATCTAATAGAATTTCCTTCTGCCAACTTGTCCCGTTTTGATTGATTTCTAATTTATCTGCTGTTAAAGTTGCACTTTGTTTAATATCAGTCTTTTTCAGCTCTGTTGGCTGATATACAGTATAGTTTTTCGCATTTATTTCAGTAATTTTCATAAATTAAATCCCTTATTTTAATATTAAATTATTTTATTTTTAATTTTTTTATTATATTTACTTTATGAATTGGCAAAATATATACCAATATATAAAAAATGGTTGTTAATATTAATTTAAGGACAAAGCCTATGAAAAATCTACTACTACTTTCCATAATTTTTATTTTTTTTCTCAGTTCCTGCGAACAAAAGAAAAAATACCTTACACCTCAGGAATTAGAGGCGGAAAAAGAAAAAATAAAATTAGTGATTCAAAATTTCAATCAAGCTTCCGAAGATGAAGATTTTGGTAAAATGGTTGAATACCTTAGTGATGAAGTTACTTTTTTTGGAACAGACTCTTCTGAAATCATAAAAACATTTGCTGAGTACAAAAAAGCTATTGACCAACAATGGCAGATATATGACAGGATTCATTATAGTGACCTAAATGATGTAACTGTTTTCATTGACAGAGAAGGTTCACTGGCAACAATTTTTTATGGTTCAAGTGCTTCAGTCCTTAAGCAGGGAATTACCAAAGAATATTATCTTCGGGGTGCCCGCATTCTGGAGAAAAAGGATGATAAATGGCTGATTGTTGGTGGCTTGACTGGTATTGTACGAAGTAGCAATGAAGTTGAACGTAGTCATCTAACTGCAGACTCTTTGGGGCAACCTTAGTATTTGATAATAAGTTGCTCTCAAATGAACAATTTATTTTGATAGAAACCCCCAAATGGCATAGCTCGTTTCTCATTTTAGAAGAGGGATTAAGGGGAGTTTAAATACCTATCCTAAACAAATGAATTCACCCAGTATGATATATATTCGACGATTGCAACATACAAATAAAAAACCAATCCCTTATTGAGATTGGTTTTTTTTAGTCCAAATGCATTGTTACGATGAAGCCAAGTCGAATCATTATTTTATAAGCGATATTTTATTAATTAACAATCCACCATTAGTTCTTAGTATTACAAAATACATTCCCACACTTAAACTGTTACCATCTATATAAAGTGTGTTGTTTCCATCAAAGGTTTTATTATTAAATATATTAGGTACTACAGTTCCAGTAATATCAGTTATAAAGATATCTTCAATTTCTACTAATCCCTCATTATATATTTCGATTTTAAAATTTATATTATCATCAGTAGTTGTTTTCATATTTATCTGAGTATTATCTGGAATTCCTTCAACTGAACTTGGATTTGCACCGATTCCATTCAACGAGATTGTTGTAGGGCTATTAAAGGTATCTGTACTAGTTATAATCAAGTTCGATGTCTTGTTGCCTGCACTTAGCGGTTCGAATTCAATCGTCAAGGTAAGGGTATCACCTAACTCTAATTTTCGTGGATTGGGTTCGGAAGTACTGCTTTCCTTCGTGATAGTAAATTTTTTATTTGAAGATAGTGGCAAGTTAATATCGGTGATTTCTATGCCCTTACTATTCTCTGGAAATAGCTTTAACTGGAAAGAAGATTTTTCTCCAACAATCACTTTACCGAATAAAATTTGGTTATCATCTACGTTTAGCAACAACTTGGGTGGAGTAGATGTTTTAAAATTCCACGTATAATAATTACCCCAATCCAATGGAAAACTGTGAAGAATTGTGTTGCTGTTACTCAAAAATCTTAAAGAGCCATTCTTGAGTCCCGCCTGAGAATTATACACCCAAAAACCAAGACCATAGCCGTAAGGGTTTATTATGGTAAAAGAATAATAACCATCGGGTAAATTAACTATATCATTATATTTACTGCTGTTTAAGGTATTTTTTTTCTCTGCAACAATTGTCCCGTTTTGGTCGTATATTGCGTAAGAATAAGGTGAGTTAATCCCTAACACATCAGAGTTATTTGTTACCAATTCGATTGAAAAATTATTTGGAATTTCAGTGAAATTAGAAATAAAAGTTGATTGCCCCTTATTATTAAACTCATAATCATCTGGTTTACCATTCACCTCAGTAATTTCAACAATAAAATTACTCGATTTACCTACCTTAAACCAATTATTATAAGGAAGCTCAATTTCTTTTTGCTCCATAAATTCCAATGGTTTATCCAATAGTATATTAGCTGAAGCCAGATTGTTGGCATCATTTCCATATTTAATGTTCACACTTTCAATGGCACTACTTCCAGAATTTTGAATTACAATCGAAGGGTTACCTACCCAAGGATTAGACCTGTTATAAAAACTATCAGAATTAGGTGTAAGTATATTAATTACACGGGCATCATTTACAAAATTTGTACTTCCATAAGTAAACAGGAATCCTCTGATTACCCAATTGGGTCTTGTATTTCCACCGTCTTTCCATTTAAGATCGTAGTATTCCATATCATAATCGATAATATGCTGTGCTCCAGATGTGATATATTTGGAAATATCGTAATCATGATAAGCAACTTCTGAACCGGGGCACCAGTTTGAACGGTCAAAAATCCAAGTACCACCCTGAGGATAAACAGGATTATTGCCACACTCTCTCCAAATAGATTTCGAGAATCTCTGAGTACCATCAACCTTTACGAAAGCAGTTTTATTACAAAATTCTGCACAATTGTCATCTGTTCCACCAAATCCGTGTCCCGTTTGAATTATTTTCAACAAAGCATTTTGTTCTGACTTATTGAAAGTATAAGTGTAAGGAGTAAGATAGTTCTCTATATTTTTGTCGTAAACAATGCCATTGAAATCCCATAGTTTTGTCGTTTTTACAAGATTTCGGGGAGGAGTTCCTTCGATAAAATCAAAAGTAAGCTCCAAATCCTCCATAGAATTTTGACTGTACTGATCACCCCAACCTCCACACGGAGCATGAATATATACCTTCCCAGATAATAATTGTGCAAAATCAGAAACATCCATCACCCATCTAATCCATCGCCCAAATCAAGACCATTTCCATAAGGA
>CAYUZZ010000200.1:0-4950 GCA_964449505.1 uncultured Hyphomicrobiales bacterium
TCTAACATCAGTTTAGATATTGGTTCACTTCCAAATGGAATTTATTTTGTAATGGGGGAAACATCGCCGAATAAATGGCTTAGGGGCAAGTTTGTATTGTCGAGATAATGTAAGATTAATAATTTTAAAAAGATTAAATTAGGAATATAATTAGATTTGAATAATTGATTTTGGGAACTTTAATAAGTTCCCATTTTTTTAGAATTCAAATAGTAATGTAATATGGTGAGCAATGCCATTATTTAGTAAATATTCGTTGGCAATTGAATAATCAAGATTCATTTTAAATGGTAAACCTTGCAAATCTGGTCTTAGGGAAATACCACCACCCCAATGATTCATTGGGAAAAATTGAGCTTCTCCAAATTTATCGCCATATACAGATATACCACCACGGAATGCTATTAATTCGTGTAATGCCGCTTCAACCCCTACTACCAATTCCGGTGATGTAACATATTGAGTATATACTATGTCTGCATCGAATAGCACATATCTGCTAGCAGGAATATTAACCAATTCTTCTTCTCCTGTAACGGTAGATCTTGTTGTGTATTGCTCATCATTCAAACCATACTCAAAAGCAACTCCAGCCCGTATAGTATAAGGAATATCGTCTCTGGAATTCAAATCATTGTTCCAAAACAACATTCCTGAAACATTCTGAACTGAAAGACCAAAGGAGAACAAATCAAAAACATCAAATTTGGTACCTAAATCCAAAGACACTCCACCTGCAGATAGTTCGGATGAACCCAAGCTACTTCCCAGATATTTAATACCAGCTCCCATGCTCATAAATTCTATTCTGTAAGCACCTGCAACCATTAGTGAATATTGAAAATCATCCATGGTTCCAATAGCTTTTCCCAGTACATCGCGGGCAGTAAATGAGCCACCATAATAACTATTAAACGAGGCTCCCATTCCAAATGAAGGCGATACTTCCTGAGCCCAGGATAGAGATGATTGTACTCTACCAAGGCCTAAGACTGATATCGAGGAGTTTACAACAGGTATTTGCTCTAGATATCCAACACCAGCAGGATTATAAAATAAACCACTCGGTTCATTTACTATGGCAGTATATGCTCCTGCCATACCAATTGCTCGCGCTCCTACATTTCTTTGAAGATATGATGAAGAATAACCGCCACCATCACTTTGGGAATAACTTATAAATGGAAAAATAGTTGATGTAGTTATTACAACAAATAAAAGTAGTTTGATATATTTATTAATTATCATCATCTTGAAATTATAAACTTTTCAGCATCTCTAAAACTTTCCCCTTGAAGGACACAAATATAAATCCCATTAGGCAAACTATATCTAACGATATAGGGATTTTCATCTCTTGTATGAACTCCTTCGAAAATCTGTATTAGTTCTTTTCCCAACATATTATATACTGTTAAACTTATATTTTTGTTCTTATCAACAACTTTAACTTTCACAAATAATTCCGTTGATGAATACCAAACCTGTAAAATTTGGTTTGTAACATTTGTATCTGCTTCAACAGAACTATTTGTTTTATTCAAATCAATATTCGTGCCATTTACCAGAACTTTGTGAACAGGGTATTGGCTTTGAAGATTACATATTAATGCAAATAGGATAAATATCGAAGTTATAATGAATGATTTTTTCATTCTGATTTTTCTGTAAATTTGTTTGTTAATTCTTGTAGCTCCTTTTCATTCCCGACTATTCTTTCGATTGTCTTCTTTGTCTCGAGTCCGCCCAGTTCTATGCCAAGTTTTTTTGATATTTCATTTAATTTATTTTTATCAGTAGGTATTATCATATTTTTTAATTCTTCTAAACTTTTATCTTTTAATTTTTTTTGTTCTGTTTGAATATTTCTTGCTAATTCTACTTTTGCAGAAAAATTTTCATGCTTTTTTGGGCTCTCTTTATCTAAGGCAATTTTGGCATCATCTTGTTGTTTTTGTTTCATCTCATCTTGTACCTTTTTTACCATGTTGAGAAGTGTTTTCTGATTAGAATATTGTTTGTCATCACTAATCTTTTTTTCCTCTGATAAGGTAATTATAGGCTCTACATTTTTCTGAAGTTCTTCGTTGGATTTATAAAAAGCCGCAATTTTTGATGATGTTTTCTTAACTTTTGTTTCAACGGGTGTATTTTTAAATTTTTTAGTGTCAATTATTTGATTAATTTTTTTATTTCGCCATTTTAAATATAAGAAAACAATGCTAACAAGTAATGCAAAAACAATAAATAAAATATATTCAAAAATAGAACTGCTGCTACTATCATGTTTAGTTGAATTAGTGTTTTCCTCACTAATTAAAACTGTGTCACCTGAATGGTTTTTAGAGGTATCGCTTAGAATTTGTGGGGTATTACCATTTAAAGAGTCCAAAAACGCTAATTTGGGGAGTTCCATCAAGTCATTAACTTCGTCGTAAGAATTTATTAATCTTTCTATTTTATTTATTTTAGTAGTTTCAATAAATCTATTTTTATATCTTTCGGCAGTAGCATATTCTTTAAAAAATGTGCTGATATCGTATAATGCTGCATAAATATCCGGAATATTCTCATTATTTTTTATAGCATATTCTAATGCTTTTTGTGCGGATTTTAATAGACCTGACTTGGCATAAATTAGTCCTAAAAATGCAGCAGAATTAGGTACTTTTTCCTGTGCAGCAATCATTAAATCAAATGTTGAACTTTGAATAATTTTATCTTCAAAACCGAGAAGTCCTGTTCTATATTTATCTTCTGCGTAAGTCAATCTATCCCATTGAAAGACTTCTGTAAATAGATTGTTTGAATATGGAAGGACGACGGTGTTGAAACCTCGTTTTTCTTTTAATTGCACTGAAAGTATAACACTTTGATTGCTTCGTTTTATTGAAATTCTATCAATAATGCCATCTGAAATAAGAACAGTATCTGATTTGTTGAAAAATACATCAACAATTGTAATTGTAATGGTTTTCTTGTCTTCGGATAGAATACTTGTATAACTAATTGGGAGTGCATTAAAATAAACATTTACTCTGTTCAAGGGATTTATGGAGATTGTTTTAATGGAATTTGATGAATAGGCATAAAAAGGGACAAAGAGCAAAATTAAAATTAATTTTACTGAAACCGCCACTTTATTATGATTTATTTTAATAGCTACCATACTGTTAATCAACTAGAAACAGGAAATATTAACTTAATAATTGTACCTTTATTCAATTCTGAATTAATCAGAATCTTTCCATAATTTATCTCGATTACTTTATTAATATATTGCATTTCTATAATTGCAGACGTAGCATCTGCTGCACTTTCTGGATTCTGATAATCTGACAACTCATCTTCGCTAAGTCCGTCTCCATTATCTGCAAACGAAATAAATGCTTGCTTTCTTGGTGTGCTGCCTATGCTTATGTTTATAATACCGCCATCATGAAGCCTGTTTGACAAAAACATAATTATATTGATAATTCCCTGACTCAATTGAGTTTGATAGCATTGTATCAGCAAATTATCTTCTTCAATATCCAATTCAAATAAAATACCTTCCCTTTTTAGTTGAGAACTAATCATACCAAGACTATCAAGAAGTAAATCCTGCAAATTAATGACTGATTTTTCTAATTCTTTGTCGTTTTCACTTGTTAGTTTTTTAAAACTATTATAAATTTCATTCAATTTATTTAATTGCTCATTTATTATGTCAAACCTCTTCTTTCCTTTATCAATACCATTCTCGATAAGTTTGATATTGCTTTCTATAATCAGTATAGGTTGTTGGATTTCAATTATCATAGATTTCATTAGTCCACTCAAAGATGCAATATACGAAGTTTGCATTACTTTCGAATTTAACGACAACAAGCGTGTATTCATCATATTAATTTGGTTGTTACTCTCCAAAT
Organism: uncultured Hyphomicrobiales bacterium; assembly: GCA_964449505.1. Classification (GTDB taxonomy): domain Bacteria; phylum Bacteroidota; class Ignavibacteria; order Kapaibacteriales; family UBA2268; genus JBDHXE01. Next base: position 3,912 of record CAYUZZ010000200.1, read on the forward strand.
TATCGACTGTAATGGAAAGAAATAAACTGAATTGTTCTAATTTTTCGAAAATATCATCGTCTAATTTTTCTTTAGAATCTGGCGTTGATAATATTAAAATTCCTTTGTTTAGTTTGTTAAGTTTTATTGGTACAATAATTAAAAACAAATCTTTTTCATTTTTATTAAGTGTAAGATCTTTAATGTAGGAAACACCGTCGCTCTGTAAAGCCCAATTAATTATACCTTCCTCCTCTAAATAATACACTTTCTGTTCTAAATTTGATTTGACCTCCCCCTTGTTTGGATTAATTAATTTGTTTTGATTATCATAAATAAAAAGCTCCAATTCATAGAAATTAATTAGATTGGTTAAGAATTTAATAATATGTTCAAGCAGTGATTTATAATTATTCAGGTGTGGAAGTTCTTTCAAGAAATTGTTCACGGTTGAATCATCAAGCTGTTGGACATGTTGTATATTTGTTTGCTGATTTCTCAATATTGAAATCTCTCGTTGTAGCATTTGTACAGTCATTTCAAGAGATTTGATATACTCATTTTCTGGATTAAACTCTTCGGATTTTTCTTTTTTATTCATAATCAAAACTCACTATATATTCCTGCTTTATTATAATCTTCAATCAATTCCTGTTTAAGTGAAGCAAAAGCACTATCTGGATCTAAAAATTCATGTTCGCTAAGATGTGGAAATAATTCTTCGGATAAATAATATTCAATCTCAGATTTCTCCTCAATCCATTCCTTGTATCCTAACATCGAAGCGAACCATTCCGAAAGCGAGACAATAGCCGTTAGGGGTTCGTCAATTTCTTCAAAGTTAACATTTGGAGAATTTTTCAACTTAAATCTTTTAAAATTAGTATGGTGATTTCTTATCGAAGTGATAATTTGTGAAGGTAAGTTCCATCTTTCTGCTATCCAAGATCCTATGTCTGTATGGTCAGAACCCAATACTGTGTATTCGGCATTAATCCAACTTTCATTAGTTTGGTCAACTAATTGTTTGATTTTTTTGTAATCTGAAGTAAAATATTCA
>CAYUZZ010000201.1:0-4948 GCA_964449505.1 uncultured Hyphomicrobiales bacterium
CGGCTACAAAACTGACCTTGGATATTACCAAGTTGGCAATATTGTACCAGGTATGGGTTATTGGATTAAAGTATCTGATGATGGATATTATGGATTAGAAGCAAATTATGGTAAATCTACCATAACTTCCAACGAAAAAGATAATTTAATTAATAATAGTCAAGCTTTAGTAATTCGTGATAATTCACAAAGAGAAAGCCGTTTATATATGACTAACATAGATTCACCAGAAGTGAATTATTTTGAATATCCACCTGCTCCAATGGCTGGTTTGTACGACATCAGATTTTCAGATAATAAATATTTGACTAACAATAACTCTGCTGTAATTAAATTACAGGGTGTTACATATCCTATAGCCCTTAACTTATCTAATTCTGATGCAGATTATACATTTACAGATGCTGTTACCGGTAAAGTATTAGGAACAATAAACGCTGGTAAATCTGGTGTTATTGTTATTAATGAATTACCTTTCAATGCTATCAAAGTTAATAAAACTGAAGTTTCAAATCCATTAGATGCAACATTTGGTATCTATCCAAATCCAACTAAAGATTTTTCTACTATCAGTTTTAGTTTAACAGAAAATTCATTTGTTACAGTTGAATTGTTTGATGCAATTGGTAATAAAGTAAACACTGTAGTTGAAGGTAACTTCGTTGCTGGTAACTTTACCCAATCAGTTGATTTGACAAATTATTCCACTGGTAATTATATTGCTAAAATAACTGCTGGTAAATTTAGCTCAGTTGTTAAATTTTCAGTTGTTAAATAGTAAATTAAATAGTTGATTATAATGGGCAACATGTTAGTCGTGTTGCCCTTTTATTTATAAAGAAGACGGTTTTTATATGAAAAAGACAATACTGATTTTCATCCTAATTTTAACGAGTTCTGCATTTTCATCACTCTCACAAAGAGTTTACCTTAATGTGAGTTCTAGCTCTAATCCCTCAAAAATATTTCAACTCGGTTTCGGTATCGATCCTGCTGCTACCGATACATTGGATAAAAATTTAGGTGAATTACTCCTTCCACCACCACCTCCAACTTTTTATACTGCTATGGAATATATTGACTCTACTAAAAATGATGAGCAAGGTAACAAGTTTTACGATGTAATATGGACCAATTTAGATCTTAAAGGAATTCCTGAAAATATGGATAAGTGGTTGGTTAAATACAAACTAATAATTAACTGGGCATCAGTTCAGTCGGTGAAAATCGAGTGGAATTCACAAAGTATAAGTGATAATGTCGATTCTATCTTCATTAAAGATGTTTTTGACGGTCTTGTTATTAATCAAAATATGAAAACCTCCAATTCTATTACATTAAATAACGATGCAATGGATAAATTAATTATTTATGCGTATTATACTAAAAACCCCTCAGAAGTTAATGTCACACAAGAGTTTGGTGAACACATCTTCCCAAGTCCAATTAATGATAAGTTGACAATCAATTATGATTACGATTATATTGAATTTTATGATGTTCTTGGAAACAAAGTCCTGAATGCCAATAATACAAATAGTATTGGATATTTGAAGCAAGGAATTTATCAATTAATTGTTTATAAAAATCATTCTATACTTGATTCTAAATTAATTTTAAAGAATTAATACTATGCCTGAATTGGAAAATAAGCAAGAAACAAAATCAAAAAACATTAAAAATATTGTTAAAAGTAATAAGGTTGAACAGGAAGTAATCCATAATAGTAAACCCAAACCAAGAAATGATATTTTAATTTCAGTAGTTATTCCGCTGTTAAATGAAGAGGAATCTATACCAGAGCTAACCACACTTTTAGTAAAAGAATTAAACATACTTTGCGGGAATCGTTACGAAGTGATTTATATTGATGATGGCTCAACAGATAATTCTTTTTATGTAATCAATTCAATTTATGAGAAAAACAGACGAATAAAATGTATTCGATTTCGTCGGAATTATGGAAAAAGTGCTGCCTTGTCGGTTGGTTTTGGACGTGTGCGTGGAAAATATGTAATTACTATGGATGCTGATCTACAAGATGACCCCTCTGAAATCAAAAATTTGATTTCCAAACTCGAGGAAGGATATGACTTAGTTTCTGGATGGAAGAAGGTGAGGTATGACCCCATATCTAAAACATTACCCTCTAAACTATTTAACTGGGTAACTTCAAAAGCTGCTGGTATTAAGTTACATGATTTTAATTGTGGTTTGAAAGGATATAGAGCAGAGGTTGTTAAGTCATTAAATGTTTATGGAGAAATGCATAGATATTTGCCGGCATTAGCAAACTGGATGGGTTTTAAAGTTACTGAAATAGTAGTTTTGCATCACCCTCGCAAATTTGGTAAATCAAAATTTGGAATGTCACGCTTTATAAATGGCTTTCTGGATTTATTAACCGTACTACTTACTACAAAATACTTTAAAAGACCGTTGCATTTCTTTGGCACAATTGGGGGTTTGACAACTTTCGCCGGGTTAACTATCGCCACTTACCTGTCCATTGAATGGATGCTTGGTTTAACATACCTTAGCAATCGCCCTTTAACATTATTTGCAATAGGTATGATAATTGTTGGGGTTCAATTTATATCTATGGGCTTGTTGGGCGAAATGATTACAAAAATTACAAATGAAAATAATAAAAAACTTTACGGCATTAAAGAAATATTAAAATAATAACTGTTACAAAATAGTCTCAAAACTGTCTATTAGTATTATTGATATGTAAATTTAGGAAAAGAATGAAATTAGCTTTAATTATTATATTAACACTATGTTTGAGCCTTATAAATTTGAAAGCTCAATTTACAACAAAATATGAAATAAGTGCTGGTATTTTAACCACTCAGATATTAGGAAATAACCCTGCTACACTAACTATGGTCCCTACTTCTAATTTAGATGAAGCCGTTACCGGTGGTAGTTTTCCCGACGCTCAGCCAGGAATTGAATTCCGAATGACGTTCCCCATAGGAGATAAAGATAATTTTCGTATTCCCTTTTCGATCGATTATACTTTTTTTAGAGGCAAGGAAAGAATAAACTATAATAGAAATATTATTGATTACTTTTCCCATACTCTAAATGTACTTGGCATAAATAGCGGTCTTCATTATGTGTTGTTATATGTTCCATTTGCTAAAGCCAAAATATATACAGGATTGGAGGGAAGATTGAGTTATGTACACAATATAGACGTAGAATGGTTCAGAGATTACCTTAATAATTCAGTATTTCAGGATGAACTTTATAAAATACCACCCAAAGCTGATGCTTTAAGATTGGGGGGGACTCTAAAATTAGGTGTTGATGGTAGGCTAAAAGATAATTTTTATATCAATGCAGGCATTGCATTTGGTATTCCTAATATAATTGGAAAAGACAATGAAAGAGGTGAATTATTTACACCTATTACCATTCAAGAAAATGTAGAATCAAATGTGTATAATTTCCATATATATATATTAATGCAATACAATTTATAGTATGAATTCCCAAATAATATTTAAATCTGATTGTAGATTATTCCGTGGATATATGCCCTGCCAACCGCATAAGGATTCAGGTGTAGTATGTGATAATTGCGAATATTACGATAAAACCGATGGTGCAATATTAATTATTAAATTGGGTGCTATAGGTGATGTGATAAGAACAACTACATTGCTGCCAAAGCTAAAAGAACTATTCCCTAATCACAAAATATGGTGGCTCACTTATTCACCGGATATTGTCCCCAAGTTGGTTGATAAAGTTTTTAATTACGACGTCGAATCAATTGAAATTCTAAAAGCTTGCCAGTTTGACCTTTTGATTAATTTGGACAAAGATTTACAAGCAACTGCACTTGCAAATTCTATTAATGCTAAAGAAAAAAAAGGTTTTATATTAAAAGATAATGCTCCTTATTATGCCGATGATTTAGCAAGAGATAAATACTTAACTGGTTTATTCGATAGTTTGAACCAATCTAATACTAAAACCTATCCTGAAGAAATTTACGAACTTTGTGGTTGGAAATATAAAGGAGAGGAATACATTTTAGATAATACTGAAAATCATAGTTGGGAAATAAATAATCAAGGTAAAAAAATCGTTGGATTAAATACTGGATGTGGAGCTAGATGGATTTCAAGGCTATGGGCAAATGATAATTGGATTGAATTGATAAAATTATTGCAAAATAATGGATACTACCCTTTGCTACTTGGAGGAAAACAGGAAGATGAAAAGAATCTTTACTTTTCTGAAACCACTGGTGCTGATTACAAGGGATACTTTTCTCTGGGTAAATTTATTTCAGAGGTCAACCAATGTGATTTGATAATATCCGCTGTAACAATGGGAATGCATATTGCTATTGGTTTAAAAAAGCCACTTATTTTAATGAACAACATCTTTAATCCAAATGAATTTGAACTCTACGGTCGTGGTGAAATTATTATGCCGGATAAGAAATGCGATTGCTTTTTTAGCCCCAAATGTAACAATAAAGACTACTTCTGTATGGACTATATTTATCCTTCCAAATTATTAGAAGCAGTGAAAAGGTGGGCTTAGATTAGCCCACCTCTTTACTAAATACACTTTTATTTAATTTTAATTGCTTTAGCCTTAGAATTGATTTTAACATTACTATTCTTGACTTTAAAAATAGTATGGTCTATTGTCAAAGTTTTGAATGATTTATTTGCTTGTAATTGAACAAGCATTTCTTTGCTATTGTTCTTAATTATTTTACCACTAACATTTTTTGGTAAATTTAATGATAATTCATCTAACGAACTGCCATTAATTAGTAGAATAATAGGCTTTCCATTCATTAAATCTTTAATATTGGAATTAACTAACTCAAATTTGAATATATCGGGTGGGAGAGAATTAATTATTCCAAATGAAGTGATTGCTTGTACATCACTGGAAGTGGAGAGCATAGGTA
>CAYUZZ010000202.1:0-4893 GCA_964449505.1 uncultured Hyphomicrobiales bacterium
TTTAATTTAAAATTAATTAATTTGATGATGTCTTTTGCTTCAACTTTAGCCCGCCAATGTGCAGCAGATGCAAAATTTTCAATCCACTTTTCGCCTTGCTTTATGTGGCTATTATAACTTAAAGATTTTCCTGTTTTAATGGTTTGCGAAAGATTGCTCCATGTTTCCCATGTTCCGGCAATATGCTCCAAGTTGCCCATAAACTCCTCACTACCATGTACCAAATGTTTTAGGGTAATCGGTGAATTAGAGTAAAAGCCGTCTTTTTTGGTAAGTAGTTTCAGACCACACAGTGCATTCAGCAACTTTTCAACAGCATTTTTGTCAGCGTCAATTTTTGAAGCAATTTGTTCACAATTAAAACATTCGCTACCAATAACACTAAATATTTCAAACTCACAAGCAGTCAGTACTACTCTGCTTTTTTGGAAAGCAAAAGCAATATCGAGAATTGTATCTATACTGTCGGCTCGTCGCTTATCCTTTGTGGAATATTGCATTTATCCTCCCCTTAATTATTGGCAAATAAAAGTAATCATATTGGAATACATGGCATAGATTCACAAACATACAATATATATTTAATTTAAATTATTATAATTGGCAAATCTATAAATTAATTTTATAAATTCAAAGTACAAACTTTTAAATTAATTATAATTAATATTACAAGTTAATCATAAAAATACTTCTCATTAAATATACTGATTTATCGTCTAATGTAAGTCTTATAACAGATATATATTTTAATTTTAATTTTCGGGAAAAATAGATGCGCAAATGGAAATCTGAAGACTCTGCCGAACTCTATAATATACAGGGTTGGGGCATTAATTACTTCGGTATCAACGTCAAGGGAAATGTATTTGTATCACCATACAAAAATGATGTTCAGGTCGATTTAAGGCAATTAATTGACGAGTTAATTATCAGAGATGTTTCCACGCCTGTTCTACTTAGATTTCCCGATATTTTAAAGGATAGAATTTCAACTATATCAAATTGTTTTGATGTTGCTGCCAAAGAGTATAATTTTAAGGGTGAAAGTTTTATCATTTACCCAATAAAAGTAAATCAGATGAGACCCGTTGTAGAGGAAATCGTACGCCATGGGGAGGAATTCAATATTGGATTGGAAGCAGGCTCGAAGCCAGAGTTGCATGCTGTGCTTGCAATACAAAATAATCCTAACGCTTTGGTAATTTGCAATGGATACAAGGACGAGAATTTTATCGAGTTGGCACTCCTTGCCAAGAAAATGGGCAAAAATGTATTTTTAGTGGTAGAAAAATTAAATGAATTAAAATTGATACTTAAAATTTCTAAAAAACTTAACGTTATTCCAAATATTGGAATTAGAATAAAGTTAGCAAGTGCGGGTAGTGGAAAATGGGAAAGCTCTGGTGGGGATAGAAGTAAATTTGGGCTGAATGCCTCGGAATTAATGGAAGCAACCCAAATTCTGGTGGATGAAGGTTGTATGGACTATCTTAAATTAATCCACTTCCATCTGGGAAGTCAGATTACTAAAATCGGCAAAATCAAAACTGCATTGCGTGAAGCAAGTCAGTTTTATGTGCAGTTGAAGCAATTGGGCTTCGACGTAAAATTTGTTGATATAGGTGGTGGATTGGGAGTAGATTATGATGGGTCTCGCTCATCTACCAGTTCGATAAATTACTCCATTCAAGAATATGTAAACGATGCTGTTTCGAATATTGTTGATGCATGTGATAAAAATGATATTCCTCATCCTAATATTGTAACCGAATCTGGAAGATCGATTACGGCTCACCATTCAATTTTAATTTTTGATGTTCTCGAAACCACTTCATTGCCGGAATGGGGTGATGATGAAAAAGTTGGCGAAGATGATGATGAACTTTCTAAGGAGCTTTTCGACATCTACAATTCACTATCTAAAACAAGAATGCTCGAATCATGGCACGATGCTTTACAGATAAGAGAGGAAGCATTAGACAGATTTTCTCTGGGCTTTCTGGACCTAAAGACAAGGGCTTTGATTGAAAGACTTTTCTGGACAATAGCCAGAGAAGTAAATGATATAGCTAGTAATATAAAACACAATAACGACGAGCTAAGACAGTTAACAAGAATGTTGAGCGACAAGTATTTCTGCAACTTCTCTTTATTCCAATCTTTGCCTGATTCCTGGGCTATCGACCAGATTTTCCCAATAATGCCTGTACATAGATTGAATGAGAAACCGACTAAATTTGCAACTTTGCAGGATATAACTTGCGACTCTGATGGCAAAATCGACCATTTTATCGGAACTGGTGATTTTTCTTATAATATTCAAGTTCACAATCTCAAAAAAAATGAACCCTATTACATTGGAGTTTTCTTGGTTGGTGCATATCAAGAAATTTTAGGTGACCTGCACAACTTATTTGGCGATACAAATGCAGTGCATATCACTGTTGATGATGAAGGATATAATATTAAACAGATTATTGATGGTGAAACTGTTGAAGATGTACTGGATTATGTGCAGTTTAATTCCAAAAGGTTGGTACGCACAATGGAAGCCTGGGTGTCACAATCAGTAAAAGACGGCAAAATAACTGCTACCGAAGGCAAGGAGTTCTTGTCAAATTATCGCAGTGGTCTGTATGGTTATACGTATTTAGAATAGAAATTACATTATTTATAAAATCAGGTCTTCTTATGAAAACTTTAATTCTGAACTGTTTAGATAACGACAATAATATTAAATTAAGTTACTTTTTGGATAGTTTCATTGATGATTTGCACAAAAGAAATAATTCTGTAAACTATGTCCAAATTAAAGATTTGGAAATAAAACCTTGTTTTTGTTGCACAGCCCAATATTCTTTTCGTTACGAAAAGAAGTGTAGATGCGATGATGATATGAATAATTTATTCCCCTTATTTCGTGAATCTGATAATTGGATATTTTTTGCGAATCTTTCCGATAAAGGTGCCAAGGATTATTTGAAGAATGTCTTGGATAGAATGGAGCCCCTTTTTCAACCAATTTCATTTTATGAAAATGGAATGGGTTTAGAGTCAGGTCTTGGAAATAAAATGACGGGTAACTTAATGCTTGTTGCTGTTACCACTGGTGCTTCAGATGAATTTGTTCACAACATTAGTAGTCATTTTGATACTTTCTCTATGCTATTTAACAAAAAATTTGCTGGTACTATTTTGATTGATAACTCCACTAAGCAAAATGATGTGGACAATGAAGTCCGAAATATAGCTTCTTTACTATGCGAACCAGATGAAAAAACAATTTCTGCAGAATTATAAAAGACCATATTAATGAAATTTATAGATTTACATACTCAATATACTTTGATTAAATCAAACGTGCTTAGCAAAATTGAAGATTTGCTTGATGATGGTAATTATATCATGGGACCACAAGTTGCTTTACTTGAGCAAGAATTGGCAGATTATACTAAAAGAAGGCATTGTATCACTTGCTCTTCGGGAACAGATGCACTACTGATACCACTTATGGCTATGGATATTGGAACTGGTGATGCCGTGTTTGTACCTTCCTTTACTTTCTTTGCTACTGCCGAGGTGGTCGCATTCCTGGGAGCAACTCCGATTTTTGTTGATATTAATCCACTTACATTCAATATTGATTCTTCTAATCTTGAGTTCCAAATTGAAAGGGTAATAAAAGAAGGAAGATTGAAACCAAAATTAATTATACCAGTAGATTTGTTTGGATTGCCTGCGGATTATAATGAAATCCAAAGCATTGCTTCAAAGTATAATATGAATATTTTGGAGGATGCTGCACAGGGTTTTGGTGGTATATACTGGGGTAATAAAGCTGGGACTTTTGGCTCTGTCTCTGCGACTTCGTTTTATCCAGCCAAACCTTTGGGTTGTTATGGTGATGGTGGAGCCATATTTACTGATGATGATGAATTATTTCGGGTAATGTCATCTATCAGAGTGCACGGACATGGCTCTGATAAATATAATAACGAAAGAATTGGTATTAATGGCAGGTTAGATACTATTCAAGCAGTTGTTTTGATTGAAAAACTGAAATTGCTTGACAAAGAGATTGAACTGAGAAATATGGTAGCACAACTTTATAGCAAATACATATCATCTGTCAAAACCCCAGTTATTCCTGATGGCAGCATTTCTTCATGGGCACAGTATTCAGTATTAGCAGATAACGATACTCATAGGAAGCAATTAATGGATAGTCTGAAAGAAAAAGATGTTCCTTCAGTAATTTATTATCCAGTGCCTTTGCATTTGCAGGGGGCATTCGCAGGTTTAAATTATAAGAAAGGTTCACTTCCTGTTACAGAGGATATTTGTAGCAGAGTATTCAGTTTACCAATGCACCCATATCTTACAGAAGCAGAAATTAAATTTATTGCAGACATTATAAATAATTAATTGGAGTATTTAATGCTCAGATTTATAGCATTTTTAGGAATTTTATTAATAAAGGTATTCATTATGGCTCCCGCAATTATGGCAGATACAGATTTTAAACCAATTAAATTTACACAGGACACATTGAGCAATGGATTGACAATTATTTATCATATTGACAAAAGTACTCCTATTGTATCTACTATCCTTCACTATAAAGTTGGGTCCAAAGATGAGAATCCGGAAAGAACAGGATTTGCTCATTTCTTCGAACATTTGATGTTCGAATCAACTGAGGCTATCCAACGGTCCGAAATGGATAAAATGATCCAAATTGCCGGTGGTAATCTCAATGCACATACATCTTTTGATGAAACGGTATATAAAATAAACCTTCCGGCAAACCAATTGCCATTGGCTCTGTGGATAGAATCACAAAGAATGAGAAAGCTGAATGTTGATACTATTGGTGTGGAAACGCAACGAGGA
>CAYUZZ010000203.1:0-4882 GCA_964449505.1 uncultured Hyphomicrobiales bacterium
TTCCTCAATTACACGTAATTCTTCTTCGTTTAGTTCCATTGGAGCATTAACACCTGTCATTTTCTCGTCGATTTTTTCAAAATCGTTAATATCTTCATAATAATCGGAAACAGTCTCAGCTATATTATATTCGAAGAACCTAAGAATATCATTGTAAGAAATTACGTCATCGTTTGTATATGAAGATGACAAACTATGTGATAGTAGAGTTAATTTGAGGTCGTTCAGCAAAATTTGAAGGTAATTTAAAGTAAATTTGATGTTGCACTCTTCCAGATAATTTTTAGTAGAATTGAAGATAGATTCGAATACAGATGGATTGCTAATCAGCTTATTACTGTATTCTTTGGCAAATCTAACAAATTGAAATTTCTGAATTATATCCAAATCTTTATTTGTATCCACAAACTCGTTGAGTATAACCCCAGCTGGTGAAGTTTTTTCAAAATAGTCTGCTTTTACAAGTAATTCTTGTTCAGCAATAACATAATTATTCGAAAAAAGAGAGTTAATTATTAAATTGATTGGTTGAAAAAAGGAATTAATTTTAAATTTAATGCTAATTTTGAACAAATCACGAAGTTCTTCGCCTTCAAAAGCAACATCTTTTTTCGAAAATTCGACAAATTCATCCAAACTTTGCTTAAATTTCTCGTCACTTTTAATATTTTTACATTCATGCAAGGTGACAAATGAATCAAGCAATCTCCATTTTAGTTCGCAAGAAATAAAATTTGAGATGTAGTTGCTAATATCGAATTTCATTACATCGTGGTATGAGAATGTTCCATTTAGAGCAGGAATTAATTCAAAGGTAGAATCTGATTCGAAATTAAATAAAGTATTAAGCATAACATTAAAATAATAATTTGGTATTAATCAGTAAAAATAACAAAAATTACAATACTATATTGAAATAAAATTAAAAAATTTACATAAATAATTCTATTAACTAAGATATTAATGCAGACAATGCTGCAGAAATTCGGTCAACACTAACGATTTCAATTTTAAATTTATTACTTATTTTTTCTTTGTTAATTTTGGGAATAATAACTTTTTTAAATCCGAGTTTTTCGGCTTCGCCAATTCTTTGGTCAATATTAGAGACTGACCTTACTTCGCCAGTTAGTCCAATTTCGCCTATTAACAAGGTATTTTCGGGAATAGTTTTTTCGAGAAAAGAGCTTATTACAGCTACGGCAATTCCCAAATCAATCGATGTATCGTTGATATATAAGCCACCAGCCACATTTATGAAAATATCTTGAGATTTAAGCTGGAAATTGAGCCTTTTTTCAATTACAGCAAGTATCATCTGTAATCTTCTACCATCGTACCCGTTCGAAACCCTTTGCGAAACGCCATATCCCGCAGCACTTACCAATGCCTGAGCTTCGAGTAGAATGGGTCTGGTACCTTCCATAGCAGAAACCACCACAATGCCACTCTCGTCTTTATTAATTGCAGACAAGAACAACTCGGAGGGATTACTAACCTCAGTAAGTCCTATTTCTCCCATTTCGAATATACCAATTTCGTTAGTGGAGCCAAATCTATTCTTGAGAGCCCTGAGGATTCTATACGAGTAATTCTTTTCTCCCTCAAATTGTAGAACTGTATCAACAGAGTGTTCTAAAATTTTGGGACCTGCTATAAATCCATCTTTGGTAACATGTCCTATAATGAAAATTGCAATTCCTTGTTGCTTGGCGAGGTTAAATAATTTCATCGCAGACTCTCTTATTTGGGTAATACTCCCTGCAGTTGAGTCTATTTCGGTGGAATAAACAGATTGTATAGAATCCACCACCGCAATTCTGCAAGCAGAACTCTTGATTGTAGATACAATAACATCAATATCCGTCTCGGATACTATTGCCATATCACTGATAGAAGTGATTCGTGAAGCCCTGTATTTGATTTGTTTTAGGGATTCTTCACCTGTTACATATAGAGAATTATTTTTATCAGTATTGCTGCACATTTGCAACATCAGGGTAGATTTTCCAATTCCTGGGTCTCCTCCTACAAGTACTAAGGAACCCGGAATAATTCCTCCTCCAAGCACCCTATCTAATTCCTTTATACCACTGCTTATTCTGAAATCGGGTTCCGAATCAATTTCTGACAACTTGTATATTTTTTGAGACGGTGACAAACTTTTCTTTAAGGTTAATTTGTGATCTTCTTCTACTGTTTCTGTCAAAGTATTCCAATCACCACAGTTAGAACATTTACCGGACCATTTGGATTGTTTCGCTCCACACGAACTGCATTCGAATACAATTCTTTTTTTCAAAATAATTTTACCAATAATTCTACATTAATATATACAAATTTAATTTTTTTTAAATAAACTTTGGTAATAAAATGTATAAGTCGATTTCAGAATTTAACGAAGATTGGAAAAACGAGTCACAAGCAACTCAAAAAGTACTTAATGCCCTTACCGATGAATCATTGGGTCAAGCCGTATATCCTGATGGACGCACTCTTGGAAGAATTGCGTGGCATATAACTTTGACTATACCAGAAATGATGGGACAAACAGGTTTAGTATTTAATAGTCCAGATAAAAAAAGTGATATACCTGTTTCTGCCCAAATAATTGCCGAAACATATAAAAGTTTAGCTAATCAATTAAGCAACGTGTTATCAGAAAACTGGACTGACGCTATGTTAGACGAAATAATTGATATCTATGGCGAAAAGTGGTCACGGTCGCTTGTATTGCAAGTTTTGGTTCGCCACGAAATTCATCATCGTGCACAAATAACTGTTTTGATGCGTCAGGCAGGGTTGAAAGTTCCTGGATTGTATGGTCCATCAAAGGAAGAGTGGGTTGCTTATGGAATGCCGGCAGAGGCATAAAATACCAAAATGACAAGCACATTCAACTTAAAAAAAGGTGGTTGTGGCAATGGTGCCGTAATTTATTGGATGAGCCGTGACCAGCGGATAAATGACAATCGCGCTTTGGCTTATGCCCAGCTAATTGCTTTAGAAAAGAAAAAGCCTCTGGAAATAATTTTCTGTTTAGCTGAGAACTTTTTGGGGGCTACTCTTAGGCAATTCGCTTTTATGCTTAGAGGTTTAGATGAACTTAGTCAAAAAGCAAAAACTCTCAATATTAATTTTCACCTTTTGAAAGGTGATATTCCAGAGGCTATTTCCAATTATGCAAATTTAATTGATGCGGATTCTTTAATTGTGGATTTTGATCCACTTAGAATTAAGAGAAAATGGAAAAAAGATACTGCTCAACGATTAGACTGTCCAATGATAGAGGTGGACGCACATAATTTAGTACCATGCAGAATTGCATCCGATAAGGAAGAATTTGCTGCCTATACTATTCGCCCAAAAATAAAAAAATTAATGAGTGAATTTATAGGTAAAACTCCACAAATTATAAAACACCCTTTTGGTGAACCCCAACATAGTGTTGTACTTGATTATGACCTCAGTATTTATAATAATGAAGTTACAATATCTGCCAAATACGAACCTGGCGAGACAGCAGCAATAAATGCACTCAGGAAATTCATTAGCAATAGAGCTAATAATTATGCTGATAAAAGGAATGAACCAAGCCTCAATTTTCAGTCAGGATTATCTCCCTATATTCATTTTGGACAAATTTCAGCTGAAAGAATTTACACTGAAATTAACAATTCAGATATAAACACCGAATCGAAAGATGCATTTATCGAGGAATTAACAATCAGAAAAGAGCTTGCTGATAATTTTTGTTTCTATAATGCCAACTACGATAACTTTAGTGGGTTTAAGAAATGGGCTCAAGAGTCATTAAATTTTCATAGGGAAGATGTTCGGAATTATATTTATAATCTCGAACAGTTCGAATTTGCGAACACTCACGATGAATATTGGAATGCTGCCCAGACTGAAATGATTAAAACAGGTAAGATGCATGGTTATATGAGAATGTATTGGGCAAAAAAAATACTTGAGTGGACAGAACACCCCGAGCAAGCAATGGACATCGCCATTTATTTGAACGATAAATATAGTATTGATGGGCGAGACCCCAATGGCTATGCTGGTATTGCTTGGTCGATAGGAGGTATTCACGACAGGGCTTGGTTTGACAGACCTGTTTATGGCAAAATTCGGTATATGAACGACAATGGTTTGAAAAAAAAATGCGATATTGAAAGGTATGTGGAAAATATTTCTGAATTATAAATATTTTTTTTGGTTTTTTCTGTTACTTTTTGTTGTTTTGTTAGTTATTAAAATGTGATTGTCAAATATTTTATTATAATAATTATGGATTTAGAAATTCTAAAACAAAATTTCCACAATTTGATAGATCAAATTGAAAATGAAAAATTACTCGACCATTTCTATCAAATAATATATAATCTTCAGATATCTAGAGAAAAACAAAAGATTCTGATGGAGGAAATCGAACAATTCGATAATTTAGAAAATTTTAACTGATTTGTGATAATTTGAAAAAACGAGAGATAAGATATAGTCCATTCACTCCCAAAGAAATTGATATTTACAAAAGGGAGACGTCCCCTCTTACTCAACGAAAAGCTGATATGACAAATATAGCCCTGATAAAAATCAGAAAGAATTTTTTGGATAACTTTAATCGTAGTGCAAATTTAACGGGTAAAATTGGTAATTACAACAAGGTTATCAGAACGAAAGATGTTACCTATCTTGTCAAATTAATTCGTAGTTATCTAAACGAAAAATAATACTTTAATCAAAGATTTTTCTATAATTAATGTATATTTCAGATTCGTGAGTTGTATCAGATTAGCAAATGGTTAATTATACACTGTAATATTTGATTTTTTTTTGTTTAAATTTATTACCAATATGCACACAATTTTATTCC
>CAYUZZ010000204.1:0-4871 GCA_964449505.1 uncultured Hyphomicrobiales bacterium
TGAAGTAAACGTATCCATCAGCGACAGGCACATTGTATTAACTCCTGTTGCAGAAATGAGTGATCAGCAGCAACGCACCGTCTCCGGAACAGTAACCGACCAATCCGGTGAACCGCTACCTGGTGTTACTGTAGTTATTAAAGGAACTACCCAGGGAACGGTAACCAATGCAGAAGGAACTTATACTCTCGCAAATATTCCTGAAAATGCAACATTACAGTTTTCATTTGTGGGGATGAGGACGCAGGAGATTTTGGTTGAGAACCAGACAACCATAAATATTACAATGGAAGAAGAAACTATTGGTATTGATGATGTAGTAGTCGTGGGCTACGGTACCCAACGAAAAAGTGATATTACCGGTTCTGTATCTTCCATCCCCGAAAATAGGTTAGAACAGGTGTCGAACACTAATTTTGTTGAGGCTATTCAAGGATCTGTTCCGGGTGTGAATATTCAAACAACAAGTTCCGGAGCTGAGGGGGATGACATTAATATTCTTATAAGAGGAAGAAATTCTTTTAGCCAAGGAAGGAACACACCTTTAATTGTTCTTGATGGGGTTCCATATAATGGTAACATCTCCGAATTAAACACTACAGATATAGCTTCTATTGAAGTTTTAAAAGACGCTTCATCTGCGGCTATATATGGGTCCCGTGCGGCCAATGGAGTGATTTTGATTACATCTAAAGAAGGAAAGAAGGGAGAGGTGCGATTTAGTTATGACGGGCTTGTGGGAATTGAGACTTTTGGAGATTATCCCAAACCGATGACTCCTTCGGAATTTTATGAATTTAAACGTATTCGGGATGAGAGCTTACTTACCAATTCAGAGATTGAACTATATGAAAATGGAGGTGGAACGGACTGGTTGGATTTAGCAACAAGGACAGGATCCAGGCAGCATCATACCTTATCAGCTTCTGGTGGAAGTAAGAATGTAAAATTTTACGTTTCAGGAAGCCTTTTAGACGTGGAAGGTATTGCAATTAACGATCAATTTCAAAGAGCAAGTTTGAGGATTAATTTGGATGTAGATTTAACGGACTGGTTAACTATGGGGACAAACACCCAATTATCGCGTGCCGATAGGGATGGGAACCCTGCCAGTTTCGGTTCGGCTTTTAGTATAAATCCTTTGACTACTGCTTATAATGAGGATGGAAGTTTAACCATGGATCCTTGGCCTGAAGATGTGCAGACTCAAAACCCACTGCATCCCTTACTGTATAAAAATAATTACGACACCTACAAGGTATTTACCAATAACTATTTGAATGTGCAATTGCCTTTTATTGAAGGATTATCATATAGACTAAATACGGGTATAGAATATACCAATTTAAACAGGCAAAACTACATGGGTCGGGATACAAAAAATGGTTTTAGGGATCAGGGAAGAGCTGAATTGACAGATAATATTTCAACTAATTATTTGGTCGAAAATATAGCGAATTATAAGCGTGAATTAGGTAAACATACTTTGGCATTGACTGGTCTTTATAGTTACCAAAATACCACACAAGATGTCCGTACATTAAATTCAAGAGGCTTTCCTGGAGATGAACTTACTTGGTACCAAGCAGCATCAGCAGCCGTTATTGAACCCGGTTATAGTTTTAGTGATCAAACCACATTATCTAATATGCTAAGAATTAATTATAACTATGAAGATCGGTACTTACTAACACTAACAGGAAGACGGGATGGATTTTCAGGTTTTGGAGAGAATCAGAAGTGGGGAAATTTTTATTCAGGAGCAGCAGGTTGGAATGCTCATAATGAAGTTTTTCTTAAAGATTTTGTTTTTGACCAGCTTAAATTAAGGGTTTCTTACGGGCTAAACGGTAATCAGGCTATTGGGCCTTATCAAACTCTAACCACTCTTACCCGGAGGCCGTATCTTAATGGATCATCAACAGCACCTGGCTTTATTCCAGATGATATTGGGAACCCAAATCTTAGGTGGGAATCCACTATAATGGGAAATATTGCGATTGATTATGCTCTATTTAAAAATCGATTGAATGGTATAATCGAGTATTATGAATCCAAAACCAATGATTTACTTTTAAGCAAAACAATATCACCTGTTTCTGGTGATGGAAATAATGCGATGACAGCCAATATTGGCGAATTAAAAAATTCAGGGATTGAAGTTTTAATTTCTGGTGATATAATAAGAAAATCAGATTTTAATTTTAACATAACTGCCAATTTTGCCTGGAATAAAAATGAAATTACCAAACTTTACGGTGATGGAAAGGATGATCTCGCGAACAAATGGTTTTTAGGTGAACCTATTAATGTAGCTTTTGATCATGAATTCGGTGGAGTGTGGCAAATTGGAGAGGATATTGAAAATTCTGCCCAACCAAACCATGAACCCGGTTTTTCAAAAATTGTGGATCAAAATGGTGATGGAGCAATTGATGATAAAGACAGAACGATTCTCGGAAATTTAGACCCAAATATTTTTGCAGGATTAAATGTTTCAATTCAATATAAAGGAATTTCACTTAATATATTTTCCCAAGGTTCATTTGGCGCCATAAGAGATAATGACTTGCTGGCAGATAATGTGAGTAGTGATATTGGCAACAATACGATTGCTAAGAATTGGTGGACCCCCGATAATCCTACAAATGAATTTTACGCTAATCATTTACTAGCTAATCGTCCGAGCGTGGATATATACCAAAGTGTTGATTATTGGAGACTAAAAGATATAACGTTATCTTATGATTTAGGTCGGCATTTTGGCCATCTATGTGTTGATAATCTACAAGTATATTTAACAGGTAAAAATTTATTAACCAAAACGGGTTATGAAGGCTTAGATCCTGAATTAACTAGCAACAGAGGCATTCCACTTACAAAATCTTATGTATTTGGACTAAATCTCAGCTTTTAAATTCTGATAATCATAACTCAATAGTGTTTAATGTAATATAGTATAATATGAAAACAAACAAAATTTTTAAATCGATCTTATTCGCAGTTACACTAATGTTATTTTTTGGATGTGCGGAAGAAGAATTAATTGAAGCCCCACCACATATTTTAGCTCCAGTATCTTTATATAAGAATTTAGAGGGGTTTGAAGCCGGAATGAATGGAATATATGCAGAGTGGCGCAGAGAACGAAGTGGGACAAATTATGGGAACCCTAATGCCTATATGTTAGATCCAGCGGTAGTTGGAACAGATGTAGTTTATGCTAATCAATGGGCTGGTTGGGGCTCGAGTGTAGCAACTAAATTTTATAACAATACCTCGGAAAATGGCTATACAAGAGATTTGTGGTCTTGGCTTTATGGAATAATTAATTCCTGTAATACTTTAATTGGTGCCTCTAAAACGGATGCTGGACAAGCACTTAATGAGGAGAATAGAACTCGTCTGGTAGCTGAGGCAAGATTGTTCCGGGCCTGGGCCTATCGACACCTTACTTATAACTGGGGTGATGTTCCCTTAGCCTTGGAGGTGGGGACAAACGGTACTGCTTTGAGGGATGATTGGACAAGAACTCCTGTTGACGAGGTAAGACGCCAAATGGAACAAGATTTACTCTTTGCCGAGGAAAATTTACCGGAAACGAGATTGAGGCCGGGAAGTTTGGTAAAAGGAGTTGCTACACATTATTTAGCGGAACTTTATCTGGAATTAGATCCGAAAAAAGCGGTAACCAAAGCCGAAGACTTTATTAACGATGGGCTCTATTCGCTGATCACGTCGAGATATGGTGTAGAATCGGATAAACCTGGAACTCCTTTTACAGATATGTTTTTAGATGGTAATTCAAATAAGTCAGAAGGAAATACCGAAGCCATTTGGGTTATGCAAAATGAACCTTTAACTCTCGGGGGAGATTTTAACCTTATGCGACGCTGGTATCGCGGACAATCCCAAAAAATTAAAGTAGATGGCGTTTCCGGAGCTATCATTTTTTCTGTAGAAAATGGGGGGAGGGGGCTTCAAAGAAATGGACCTACGAGATATGCAATGGAACTTTATGAAGAAGGTGATGATAGAGGAAGTAGATTTGCTTGGAGGGATTATGAAATACTGAATAATCCTGAAATTATTCCTGATGGATGGGAATTGGGAGATACTGTTTTTTTTAAATGGAGAGGTAAGGATGAAAAATTGAAAAACCCTTATTGGCCAAGTACAAAGAAATGGGACTATGCCGATCCCAATGATGTTTCGGGGACAACTAATTACAATGATCAAGTTTATTTACGACTAGGTGAAACCTATTTGATCTTAGCGGAAGCCCAGTTGCTTACAAACAATAAAGAGGGTGCAGCAAATACAATAAATATTTTACGTAGAAGATCCAACGCCAATGAAATAAGTGCAAACGATGTAGATATAGATTTCATTTTGGATGAGCGTTCAAGAGAGTTGTGGTCGGAAGAACATAGGCGGTATAGTCTAATACGTGCAGGAAAATGGTTTGAGCGAGTAAGTCAACATAATAAGGTAGGAGGACCCACGGCTACGGAAAACAGGGATGAATTGTTACCTATTCCACAGATGGTTATTGATGTTAATACTGTAGAGTTTCCTCAAAATCCCGGTTACTAAGTTCAATTTGTTTGTTTTAGTTGTTATAGTGGGATATTGGAAATTTAATTTATCAATATCCCACTATTACCGCATTTTGATGGTATCATTTTGAATAAATATATATAAAAATGGATAAGTATAAATTAAATATTCTAGCTCTTATTCTGGTTATACCCCTCATTATTATAGGGTGTAACGATAATAAGAATGAATCAAAATCTATATCGGAAAAAGAGGACGATATTTTAGATAATTCTGAAATAAGATTTCAGGATAACTTCGAAGGGACCTTT
>CAYUZZ010000205.1:0-4865 GCA_964449505.1 uncultured Hyphomicrobiales bacterium
CCATATCATGCAACAATCCAGCACGTTTTGCAAGATTTACGTCTAATCCGAGTTCTGCAGCCATAATTCCACATAAATGGGATACTTCTATAGAGTGATTAAGCAAGTTTTGTCCATAACTGGTACGATATTTCATTTTTCCAATTAATCTTAGAATTTCTGGGTGCATGGTTTGAATACCAATTTCCATAATGGCTTGTTCGCCAATCACGGCTAATTCACTTTCTAATTCCTTGCGTGTTTTATCCACAATTTCCTCAATTCTTGTAGGATGAATTCTTCCATCAAGCATCAATTTTTCGAGGGCAACTTTGGCAACATGTCTTCTAAACGGATCAAATCCGGAAATAACAACAGCTTCGGGAGTATCATCGATAATTAAATCGATGCCGGTTGCTGCCTCGAATGCTCTAATATTTCTTCCTTCGCGACCTATTATTCTGCCCTTCATTTCATCACTTTCCAGATTAACTACAGAAACAGTATTCTCGGCACTATGATCGGAGGCAGTTCTTTGTATAGACTGCACTATAATATTCTGAGCTTCGCGGTTAGCAGTTAGCTTGGTTTCCTCGCGAATTTGTCGAATCTGGATTGCTGCTTGTTGTTTGGCGTCATTTATAAAATTATCTAACAGTTGTTGTTTGGCTTCTTCCTTGGATAGTCCTGCAATTGTTTCTAATTTTTTAGCCTGTTCATCGACTAATAAATCAACCTGCTTTGATTTTTCGGCGACTTCTTTCTCTCTTTTGGCTACTTGACCTTCTATTTCCAAAAATTGTTTTTCTTTTTTCTGGATAATTTCCATTTTCTGTTCAACGGTCTCTTCTCTTCGTTTAACTGCTTTTTCAGTTTCCTGAATTTTATTTCTTTTTTGCTGAGCGTCATTTTCGAATTCTTGTTTACGTCTATGCCATTCTTCCTTAGCCTCGAGTAATTTCTCTTTTTTTAAATTCTTCGATTCATTCTCCGCATCTTTAATTATATTCTTAGCAGATAACTCTGCTTCTGCAATCTTTGAAGTAGTTAAATTTTTTGTTAACAAATGCCCGATAACAAAAGCCAAAATAAAACCGGCTATCGAACTTATTACTATAAAAATTACACTCATAGTTTCTAATCTCCTTACTAATTAAGTAATAACAATACACCTTAAAATAAAATAAAAAAAGCTGCAAAATACTATCTTACGGAATTAATTCCGTAATTGTCGTGAGTTGGAGTAATAAGAACCTCCCTGACACGCTTAGGTAGCCCGGCTAACTTTGACTTCCACTGTATCCACGCGGGATAATTGCAAAATGCAATTGAGGCCTGTCATTATTAACCTAAAACTTGCCTGATTTTGTTTAATTATAGTTCTTAACAATCGTCAGACGACGATAGTATTATGCAGCAAAAAGTATTTTATATCAAAGAACGATTTAATTTATTTAAGTTTATTTTAAAATTTCTTTCATTTGCTGCACCATTTTTGCAAGTTCACTGTTTATTGCATTCAATTCCTTGTCGGTGTTCTTTTCCAGATTTAAGTATATTTCTGCCATATTCAGGGCAGTCAGAACCGACAAAGTGTCATTAGATAATTTAACATTATAATTTGTTTTAATTTCATTTAACTTTTGGTTAACAAAGTTGGCTGCATCATTTAACAGGTTTTTATTCTCACCCGTCAAACTATATTCGCTGCCGCCTATATTTACTTTAATTGTTTCCATTATTTATATTGTTTTAAATATATTCAAATTATGTTTAATTAAAACTAACAAAAGTAACGAATAATATCAACATACTATTCGTTTTCTAATTCTAGGATTTCTTTATCAGTAATTGATATTAATTTCTCTAATTTTCCCTTCAACTCAGATTTGAGAATAACTAATCTTGATTTTTCTTCTAACAGGTCATTTATTTTGGATTCGAGTATTTGTATTTGCCCGTAGCGAGTTTTTACTAATTCCTCCAAATCTATTACCCGCTTTTGTAGATTATTGATGCTAAGCTGATTTATGGTATTTTGGTTTGTAAATTCTTTAATTATAGTGTCGTTCGCCTGATGTTTATTTATTGCCTCCGATATTTTAATATTTAAAATTTCTATTTCTTTGTTCTTATTTTGGATTACTTCCAAGTTTTCTGTCATTGCTTGTTCAAAAATTTTGTTGTTAGTTTCTAATTCTTTAATTCTATTAGAGAACTCAAGTTCTATATTAGCTTTGGAATTTCCAATTTCAGTTCTTAGATTTTCAATCTCAGACTCATCTTTATTTATCTGTAACGTTAGTTTGTTGAGAGCATTCTCATCTTGAGTATTTTGAACCTTTAACTTTTCATATTCAATATCTAAATTGATTTTTTCTTCCTGCAATGTTTTGATTTTATTCTCTAAATTTTCTATTTCTTCCATTA
The DNA here is from genome assembly GCA_964449505.1 of uncultured Hyphomicrobiales bacterium. GTDB lineage: Bacteria > Bacteroidota > Ignavibacteria > Kapaibacteriales > UBA2268 > JBDHXE01. The sequence goes on from CAYUZZ010000205.1 coordinate 2,410, forward strand.
ATTCGTTATTGTAATTTTGAAGTTTTTGGATTTGGGAATTGGAAATAGTAATTTCAGTCTTGGATAGTTTGTCTTCACTACTTAGAATGCCTAATTTATTATTGCATTTTTCAAGCTCAGACTTTAATTCCAACAAGCTTAGGTTAACGGATTCGTATTGGGCAACTTTTAAATCTAAATTTTGCTGCAAAATTTCAAAATTTGAATTTAATTGTGAATTTAAATCGTTCATTTCATCAAGATTAGCCTGCAACATTAATTTTTCATTTTCTATATTGCCGTTTTCAATTTTAATTAGATTCAATTCATCAGTTAAGTTTACCATTTCGATGGACTGATTGTAAAATTTTGTATTTAAATCATTGGATTCAGAATTATATTTTTGGTAGAGAGCAGCTAATTCCAATTTCAAATTTTCGAGTGACTTCTCCTGACTTTTAGCTAACAATACTTTGCTTTCTTCAAGGGCAATCCTATCCTTTAGCAGATGAATTTCATTCATTAAATCATAGATTCTAATGTTTTTATTTGCCAATTCTTTCTGTACAAGTTCAAAATTAAATAAACTTTTTTCTAATTTTGAATTTTTGGATTCAATAAGAAGTTTTTCGTTAATTAAGTCCTCTTTGTGTTTAGATAATTCATTTATTTCATCATTTAATTTTGGAATTTTAATTGCCTCGGCGTTCAAATTTTCATTGAGAAGCAGTAATTTATCGTATTTTTGTTGAAGTATATCAAAATCATTTTTATAATGTGAACTTTCTTCCAATTTGATTTCAAGGGATTTAACCAAATCTATATAGTAGCTTTTATTGCCACTTAGATTTTCCACTTCATTTTTCAAATCATTTACTTTGGCTTCCATAGAAGCTCTTTTCCGGCTTTCTTCGCTTAGACTTACTTCCAAACTACTATTTCGGTTTGAAATATCGTGTAGTTCACTTTTGTAAAAACTAATGTTCTCCCCAGCATTCAGAATCAGTTCGGACAGTTGGATAAGCAGATTTTGTGTATCTTTTGCTATAATTCTGTTATCAGAATTCAATATGTGATAAACTTCGTTTTCCATAGTTATTTTCTTAGCTTAGCACCAGTATTTTCTTCAACATTTTTTATAATATTGTTGATAGATTTCTCTATTTCAATATCTGTTAGGGTTTTTGCGAAGGATACGAACTCTAAAGAAAAAGCAAGACTTTTTAGATTTGAGTCCATATTTTTACCTTCATACAAATCGAATAGCACAACGTCATTTGCCAAGTTACCGGCACTTTTAATAATGATATTTCTAACAGTATCGGCAGCAATATTTTTGTCAAGTATAAATGCTAAATCACGGTAAACACGTGGATAAGGGGAAACTGCCCTGTAGCTTTTTCTTTTTTGATTTTGATTGGCAGAATATAGATTTGCCAGTGCTAATGATGCTATAAAGATTGTATGCTCGATGTCGTACAATTTTGAAATGTTATCTTTCACACTACCCACAATACCAATTTCGATATTATCCAACTTAATAATCATAGAATTGGAATCAAATGCATTATGATCTGCATTTGAGGCAAAGCTAATGTTCCCTATATTGAGGAATTTAAACAAACTTTGCAAAATGCCTTTTAAGTCAAAAAAGTCTGTTTCGTTATTAATCAATCCCCATTGTTTGGGGTTTCTTAACCCGCTAAGTGCTATGGTTAGATATTCCTTTTCGCTGATACCTTCAATAAATTGTTTCTTGGCTTTCTCGTTAGCAAAAACTTTCCCGATTTCAAAAAGTCTTAAATTGTAATTTCCATTTCTAAGGTTTTTGCTGATAACATTCATAAAAGATGGTATCATTGAAGCCCTCATAATAGAAAGCTCTTCGCCCAAAGGATTGGCAAGCTTAATCGGAGTATCGGTAAACAAAGCAGCAGATCGGGGGTCAGTCTGATTTGGAGTTAATATTTCATTAAATCCATTATCAACAAACCATGCTCGAATTCTATTCCTTAACTTAGGTACCCGAAGTTCGGAGGATACATCTGTAAGGGAGAAATTGATTTCTGAAGTAAAAACGTTCTCAATGTTGTCATAATTATATAATCTTGCAATTTCCTCGATTAAGTCAATTTCAAGTTCTACATCAACTCGGTGATGCGGAACTTGAAGCAAGCAAAAATCAGTTTTTTTCTCTAATATTTCAAATTGGAGTGCTTGCAAAATATCGTCAATTAATTCGTTTGTCAGCTTAACGCCGATAATTTTTTCAACTCTGCTATATCTTAGTTTGATTTCCTTTTTGGCACGCGGTCCGGGATAAATATCTATCATACCATTTGCTATTTCTCCACCGCATATTTCCGCAATTAACTTTGCGGCACGGTCCAAAGCAAGGGGAACATTCGAAATATCAACACCACGTTCAAAGCGATAAGAGGAATCACTTTGCAGAGAAAGTTTTTTGGAAGTTTTTC
>CAYUZZ010000206.1:0-4860 GCA_964449505.1 uncultured Hyphomicrobiales bacterium
ATAAATGAAATAAAAGTACCAGTAAAATAAATTATTTAATAAATATTGGCTATACAAGTGTAATTAATCGAGTTTTTTCTTGTCTATTATATATGCTTGTGTCACAAATTTTAAAAATACTATGAAAAATATCGCATTAATTTTGAGTTTTATGTTTCTCTCTTATATAGGTTTGTTTTCGCAAGACGAGACAGAAAAATTTGTAAAAGATTTTAAGCATGCTATCGAAATCAAGGATACTAATCAAATATTGGAAATTACAAATTTCCCATTTTATAGCTATGACGAGGAAAAAGATGTAATAGATATACAGAACCTTGTATCTTTCAAGAAAACAATTGTCAGCTATTTCTTTTCGCAGGATTTTTATTATTTCATTTTCCGTTCAGCAAGATTACAAAAGGCCTCCAGTGAGCTAAGCAGCAAAACTTTGCTAAAAATAAACGAAACTGATAAAAAAGAACTATTGCTTTTAAATTTTGATTTTGGGTCTTTAGTATTTAAAAAGATAGAGGGGAAAATTAAGATGACAGCGGGTATTTGGATACCTATAGATAAGGACTAAGGAAACATTTAGTTGCTGAGTTCCATTTCACGTCTTTTCAGTTCACTTAAGCGTTGCAGGTTATGTGGGTTGTCGGGTTCTTGCTTAATCTGCTTCATAACTTCATCTATTTGAATCTTAAGTTTTCTTTTCTTTAGTTTAACAATTGAATCTTTTATGATTTTCACATTATCGGTTTCGTGTCGCTCAAGATTCATTTTGGTGTACCAATTTTCGGAAGGGCTTTCCGATTCGATTGATAAAGTAAGAAATATATCTTTAATAATTTGTTCTTGGTCGCCCAGCAGAATTGAATTTAGGATATTTCCTTCTTCGGAATTGAGGGTAATTATTTCAAATAATTTTCTTGCAGTACCAGTTATCAGTGTATCGGTTGTAAAATCAGTGTATTCGAAAATGTGAAGTAAGTTATCGCTACTTTGTAGAGCGGTTCTTAATAACTTAATTTCTTCGTTGAACAAGTCTTTCAAATTTAGAACATCGCCATCTTTGGATTCATTTTCTTTTACAACTTCGAATGCTTTCTCGAAATTTTCGCTTAAACTGCTCTCTATCTGTTGCATATAGTCTTTTTGCAGTTTATTTTTTAGAATGTATGCTTGCTTTAATTGGTTTTCGGACAGAGCCAATCTGTTGGCAATATCCTTGATATAGAAGTCGTGCTGTATTTCATCTGGAATTTTAGCAACCACATTCAATAGGTTTTTCAGAGCATTGGTAATTGCCACTGGCGAGCTAAGGTTGTCTTTCTCTTTTATTCTGTTTAATTTAAATTCAACATAATTTAATGCTTTTCTAAGATGAAAATCGAAGGCATCTTCGCCTTGGGATTTTACTAAACTATCGGGGTCCTCACCCTGTGGCAACACTATAATTTTGGTATCGAAACTTTCGGTAAGTGCTGTTTCGGCAGCTGTTTCGGCAGCTTTTTGCCCAGCTTCGTCACTATCGTAGCAGATATAAATTTTGTTAGCAAATCTCTTAAGTAGTTGCAATTGCTGAGTACTTAGTGCCGTGCCGGAACTTGCCACCACATTGAGTATTCCAGCTTGGGACATAGTAATAACATCAGCATAACCTTCGGTAAGTATTGTGGAGCTCTTATGCCTGATTTCATTTTTTGCTTCGAATAATCCAAACAAGACTCTGCTTTTGTCATAGATTTCGTTTTGTGGTGAATTGATATACTTTGCCTGCGATTTGTCCTCTCCCATAAATCTGGCACCAAAGCCAACAACTCTTCCGATGAAATCTCTGATTGGAAACATTGCCCTATCTCGAAATCTGTCTATCGATTTGCCATTATCATTTTTGTAAATTAATCCATTTGACACCAAAATATCATCATGATAATTAAGTTCTTTAAGGTAATTATAAAGATTTGCTGATGAGTTCGGTGAATGTCCCAATAGAAATTTGCTGATTGTATTATCATCAAAATTTCTTTTTCTGAAATAAGCAAGGGTTTCTTTTCCCTCTTTGGTATATAGCAATTTATGGTAATAATTAGCTGCTTCGCTCAGTGCTCTGAACAGTAAATCACGCTTGTCATCTTTTTCTTGGTCAAACTTGGAATCTTTTGGCAAATCGACGCCATATTTTCCAGCAAGATATTCGATTGATTCGGAGAAGGAAAATGAATTAAAATCCATAATAAAAGTGACGGAATTTCCGCCCTTTCCGCAACCAAAACATTTATAGATATTTTTATCGGGGGAGACGATAAATGATGGAGTTTTCTCCTGATGAAATGGACATAAACCAATAAAATTGCGTCCGCGGCGGGTAAGTTTTACATGTTCTCCCACAACATCGTTTATATCTGAGGCGTCAATTACACGCGATATTATGTCTTTGGAATATCTCAATTATCACTCATTTTCATTATAATTTCACTACAGTCGATTTATCTTTACATTCTTCAAGTAATTTAATGATTGTTTTATTATAGATGGGATGAATAAAGTCTTTTGCAATTTCAGAGGTGGGCACAAGAACAAATTTCCTTTCATGCAGGCAGTTATGAGGAATATTTAAATTCTTGGTGCTTAAAATTTGATTACCATAAAATAAAATGTCAACATCGATTATTCGCTCGCCCCATCGTAATCCAAATCTTCTGTCCATCAAATATTCTATTGTTTTTACAAGCATCATCAATTCTAATGGATTATGTTGGGTGTTACCCCTTAGTGCCATATTATAAAAATCACCTTGTTCTTTTACTCCTACGGGTTCGGTAATATATATAGATGAAAGCACTATATCCTTAATGATACCAGAAGATGATAGTAAATTTATAGCATTTAGTAAATTTTCTTTTTTTTCGCCGAGATTTGAACCAAGTGACAAAATTACTATTTCTGTGTTCGGTTTGGTCTCGTCCATCAATTAATTAGTCCGTTCGATAGTTTGTTCGGCTTCGATATAAGCAATCACTCTTCTTACAGGAACTGATAATTTACGTACCCTAACAGTTGCCAATTGCAATTCGGTGAATTTATCCATTAGCATACTTAGTATATCGTTGCAAATTGTTTCCACTAAGTTATAATTATCGTTGCCAGCTATTACTTCCGATATGCAATACATTGCTTCTTCGTAATTAAGAGCATCTTTTACGTCGTCGTTAACTACGGCAGCAGTAGTGTCGTAATACAAGTCCAAGTCAACTTCGTATTTGCCTCCCAGTTTTCTCTCTTCAGCTTTTACACCATGATAAGCATAGTATTCTGCATTTACAATACTGATTCTTGTTAAAGTAGTCTTAAGCATATTTTCCCTAATTTTGATTATACCATTGCACAAAAATACAATTAAAAATCAATTATTTAGCAAAGTGAATTATCCAATCATTAAAATTCATTATAATTAACAATTAATAATTATTTTTGTTACTATGAAATTTAAACTTTTTACTTTTACCATATTATTTCTTTTGTCTGCTAATGGTTATTCGCAAGGATTGTATCCTAAAAGTCAAGCGGGCTTGGGTTTTTCAAATATCAGTGGCGGTTTAATTAATTGGCAATTAGAATTAAACCCAGCCATGGGATTCAAATTAGGAACACTTGTATTTTATAATTCTGATAATCCTCCGAACGAGTTAGAATTATATGGCAATCTTGGGGTGGAGTGGCAATATAATATTTACAAAGACTACAACAAGAGATTGTACGGTTTGATTGGTTTGTCGTATTGGTATCTTCAGAATAAAAATTATTCGGAAGAAGTAATTAATGATGTAAAATACATAACAATAGATAATAATATCAAGAAATTGCTGAATAGTGGCATCGGGTTGGGATATGAGTACAAGTTGCATCCCCAGTTTGCAATAGGGCTTGATATTGGATTGTTCCTTCAAAGTAAATTATCGGGCGTGGGTACTTTTATTTGGTTAATCGACAGAGCCCAAAGCAATGGTAGTGCTGTTGGGCTTTCTGTTGGGATTGGCTTCAGATACGTCTTTTATTGAAATATTGAGAGAAGGTCTGTTTCCCAGCTACTACCTTCTCGTGGAAATTCTACTATTCGGGACATTTCCTCACCATTATAGGTCAGTATCAAGGTTGGCACTTTTTTAATATTCAATCTTTTAGCGGTAAATGATGGCTCGTATTTATCTCGGTCAACACCTAAAATCTTAACTTTGTTTTCAAAGCCTAATGATTTGATTACTGCCATAATTTTGGGCATTTCGCTTTTGGAATCTCCACACCAAGAGCCTCCAAAAAGAATAAATGCAAATTCACCTTCCGACAAATTATTTTTTAATAATTTAATAATGCTGTCTGATGGGGTATATGTAACTGTTTGGGATAAATCCCAGCCTGATTTCGCTTGCCAATCATTCCATGTAAATTCCCCTGTGATAATTATTTCGTCTTTTTTCTGAGCATAAATCATATCTATTGATAGAAACACAAGAACAAATGACAGCAAAGCAATTTTTGATAAACATATCATAATAAATTATATTCCTTTAATTTGGTATAGCAATTTCATAAACAGTTCCTTTGGGAAGCTTTGGTAAACTTCTTTTTAATATCCAAGGATTTAAAATCTTTATGTTTTTGTAAGTAGTTCCGTTAACTTTTGCCCATGCTGATAAATCTTGAATTTCGGTATCAATTTTAATAATGTTTTGTTTTGAAGGTTTATAACGTTCGATTTCGGACAAATTGAAGCCATATTTGTTTGGATTGCTCATTATTTCTTTAATAATGGCAATTCTGAAAAGGTAGCGGCTTGTTTCTTCGTTCAGGAATAAATCAAAATAATCGCTGGAGTAT
>CAYUZZ010000207.1:0-4837 GCA_964449505.1 uncultured Hyphomicrobiales bacterium
ATGAAGATACTATTAAAAGCAAACGATATTTTGGGTATTATATCCCACAAACTGAACTTAGAAATACTACACAATACAAAAAAGGACCCGCATTTATTTCAGGTGAAGATATATTCTCTACCTATAAAGATACCGACATGAATTATTATGAAGGTGGTGTTGCTTCCCGTCGAGATAGGGGCTATCCATTAAGACTTCAGGTTGAACAAATGATATATTCTTGGGGTTTTGGAGATTATCGCGATTTTATATTTTTGAAATATGAAATGACAAATTACTCCAAAGATACACTATGGAATTGTTGGTTGGCTCCTGTTATGGACGTTGATATTGCAAGGGCAACATCATCAGGATATGGTGCAGGTAACGACCGTGTTAAATTCTATGAATGTAATGGCGAAGATAGCTTGAATATGGCTTTGCAATGGACAAATGCTGACAGGAACGAATTTGGTAATGGCTTTGGCTACTTAGGATTTGATTTCTTGGAATCGCCAGCCGTTGTTAAATATTATGATATAATTATTAAAGAAATCAAAGATTCTACCGGTACTGTAATTAGTAGGGATACTACTCGTGTAAGAAGACTTTGGGACCCTGAAAAGGATGGAATTGATTCACCACGAGATAATTTTGTTAGAAAAGATAGTGCATTCTACTCCAATAGCTCACAATTAGGTCTGGTTACTTTTAATAACTGGCCCATAGAGCAGGATAAACAAACTGATGATGAACGTTATGCCTTTATGTCAGCAGGAATTAGACAAGGTGATGATGGTCCTGGAGATAAAAGGTTTATGATGGCTACCGGACCATTCCACATGAGCCCAACTGATACTGTAAGAGTTGTTGTTGGTATGGTATTAGCAAATACTGCAAAGGGTGGAGAAGCCGATGGATCATGCGAAGATTTGGCAGAGCTTGTAAGAAAGGATAAATTTGCCCAATTGGTATATGATAATAACTTCCGTGCTCCAATTGCACCTGATAGATCTGTGATTTTAAATACAAGTAGAACTCAAATAACTACTGGAATAAACAACGGTAATATTATAAAATGGGACAGTACCGCTGAAATGTCAGTTGATATGGATGAGAAAGGCTTAGATTTTATGGGTTATTCCATTTATCGTGCCAGAAGAACGGATTTAGATACTTTCGATGTAAATAACATTACTGGAAATACACAATATCCAGGTGGAAAGGGACCTTTTGGGTGGAAATTGGTAGGGGCTTACGGACTTAGACCAGCATTCGTAAAATCTTCTCATAGAGCAGGTGGCTTTGAAGATAATTCTTCATATCCTTTGATTGATAATTTTGAAATCATTGGACCACATATCGATGCAAATGGTAGAGTCCTTGATTCTATGGCAATTAAAGTGATGAGAATTGGTGTAGGAATGCAAGTTAATAGTTTATCTTTAATATATCCTAACAGAGATACTCTGAAAATTCCAATGTTGTCATCAATTGACACATCATTTTTTGCATCACCATGGGGACAATATTATTATAATGTCGTCAAAAATGACCCAAATTTAGTATTTGATGCAAAAGGTAATATATCTAGAAAGATTGGCAATCAAACAAGCTTCTTTTATTATGATCCAGCCTATCGCCACGAAATATTCGATTCGGTAATGGTTGGTGTTGCTTATCTTAACCGGGGTATTCTTAAATTCAATCCTTTGTTTTACAAAAAGAAGACATTGTCAAGAAATTTAAAATGGGTTAATGATTCATTGTTTGTAAAATTCCCTGATGGTATAGTTGGTAAAATAAACAAGGTTTCTGATACCGTTTCCATAAGAGTTACAACTGATTCAATTTATATTAAAAACACTCTAAGATATTCGGATGGCAACAATTATGCAATAGATGTATGGGTGCCAAATGCATGGACTAAAACTATGAGCGACACATCATCAATCCGCGAACTGAAGGATTCACTTTATAGCTTTATAAAATCATCGGCAGTTAAATTAGATATAGCAGATTTGCAACAAAAAGAAGAAATACGCAAGAACGTAATCGCACCATATATGAGATGGGTAACTAATGACAGAACATTTACCGACATCGGTGACGATAACTTTGATGGATACATTGATGAAAATGAAAATCCTGCAAAAACAGAAAGATTACTAAATAACATTGAATATAGTTATAAAGTAATTGCTTTTGATGAAGGTGATTTCTTGCAACCAACAAATATGAAATCGAACACTGGTAGCGAAGGATTACCTAATTATGCTATCTCGATTCCTACCGCAGCTCCAGTTGGTAAAATGCCAGAAATTGAAGTAGTCTATGTGGATTCTTCAAAAATTGGCGGTTTGTATAACTTCAGATTTTTTGCTGTCGATAATGATAGGTTGATGCAAAAATTTGAAGGCGACTCGCTTATGTTACATTTTGACCCATATTGGACAGAGAGTTCTTATCAATTTAGAAGAGACGGTCAAGAAGGTAAATTTGGATTATACCGTTCATATACAACACTAACCAGCAAAAAAACAGGCGACACATTATTTAGTGGATTTATACTATTTGAAGACCAACAATGTAATTTCTCGTATTATAACCTATTCTCAGAAAATGCTGCATCAACAGTAGTTTCCGATACAATAATCAATGATACTATTTCAAATAGAATTATTGACTTTGGCTACCCCTTTGGTCATGGTAAAATTACAAGAACAGGTAGATTTTATTCAGGTGACTTTACATATCCCGATTATTGCTATACAAATGCTTGGAACAGAAATGCATACGGAATTCTCGGATTTAGTTTCGACTTCACTATTTCACAATTTGCTGGTAGGTTCAGAGGTGATTCTACAACAATTATCAGCCCTTATGGTCCGGGTGTTACTGCATCCACTCCTGTGAATTTCGTTAATGATTATGAGGAATTAACCTCTGCTGTAAATGTAAATACTGTGATGACTACTCAACCAGTGGGTTTTGACTATCGTACAAGGTCTATAGTTTATGGTAGCTTCAACAATGGACCAGGTGTTTACGAAGTTGAGTTTTTACCTGGTGGAGAGGAGTCAGGTATGGATTTATACTATAGAAAAAATTCAGCGAACAATAAATTCAACATACCGTATTTAAATGTAAAAGTTAAAAATGTTACTGAATTTATGCGACCATCAGAAGTTGGTGATTCAGTAGCAGTTCATTATATTGCAGATGTTCCTCATTTCGATATTTTACCTGTTAAACCAAAAGAGAAATATGAATTCCAAAACATACTTATACAGGGATATGACGATATCTGGAACAAAAGAAGAGATTATCCAGACCCAAGAAATATGGCATATTATGGGGTAAATACCAATGAGTTCATAGGCAAATTTAATATGCATAGTTACGCATACATATCCAACGATGGATTGAAAAGAAATGTGAATAGCAATCCTGCAGTACTGCAAAATATGCTTGGAAGACCAAACGACCCAAATATTAACGATATTAATAACACTTCAAATCTTGACGAAGTTTATTCTGGGTTCCAAGGAAAGTACATGCTAACAGGTTTGTCTGTTGATGGAAAAGATACTGTGGACTTTGTTAATATAATTAATATTTCTGGTGTACAGTTTGCATTAGACTTACCAAATAAAGGAAGTAGATTCAGACAACAAAGAGGTATTGAATGGACTCCAAAAGATGACTACAATATTTGGACTGCACAGGATTTCAAACCGGGCGATAAAATTTATTTGAGAACTACCGGTGGTGCCCAGGGTTTACCAATGCCAAATACTACAGTTATTGCCAAGGTAGGAACAAGTACACCTGTCAATAATGAATATACCGACCAGATGATGGATGGTGTTCAAATAGTGCCTAACCCATATTTCTTAACTCACCAAGGAGTTGCATCACCTTACGACAGTAAGATTTATTTTACTAAATTACCAAAAAATTGTACAATAGAAATATATACTGTAGCAGGCGATTTAGTGAAATCTATTCAGCATGATGAGTATAATAACAGCGGCGAATTAGACCGCAATGCAGTTCAGGTTTGGGATTTATTATCGAAGAATCAATCGAGAGTCCAAAGCCAAGCTTTTGTGGCAGTAATTATAGCTCCTAATGGTGCTAAAACTGTTAAGAACTTCTCTGTTGTAGTCGGTGGTTTCAGATTGTTAGAAGAATAATTGTTAGATAAAGCACTCCCCGATAGAGGGAGTGCATTTATAATTAATATGAAAATTTGGAGAAAAATATGAAAAAATTTAATATTGTAGTAGTTTTATTAGCATTAGTATTCATTACGAACGATTCTTATTCAGAAAATGATGGAATTGGCTCGACTGCTGGCGAATTCTCGAAAGTTGGCGGTGCGGGAGGTCAATTTTTGAAAATTGGCATTGGCGCACGAGCAACTTCAATGGCAGGCGCATATTGCTCCGTAGTTGACGATTTGTCATCAATACATTGGAATCCAGCTGGTCTTGCTAAAATCAAGACTATGACTGCAGAATTTACTTATAATCAATGGTTTGCAACCTATGCTCATAATTATGCTGCACTTGCTTTACCACTTGGTCAGGATTTTACAGCTGCAGTTAGCGTGATTAATCTAAGTAGCGGTGATATACCTGTAACCACAATTGAACGTCCAAATGGAACTGGTTCTAATTATCAAGTGAGTGATATTGCTATTAACTTATCACTTGCAGGATACTTAACCGATCAATTCTCTTTTGGTATTACAGCTAAATTAGTTAATAACTCGTTTGCTTCATTATCAAGTTGCGGGTTAGCATTCGATGTAGGAACTCTTTTTTATACTCAGTTTATGGGAATCAAATTA
>CAYUZZ010000208.1:0-4826 GCA_964449505.1 uncultured Hyphomicrobiales bacterium
AAGTGCTTTCAAAGGAATCAAAAGTATTTAAACAACAAAAATCCGTTTCCGGAACCGTAATCGATGAATCCGGCCAGCCTTTGCCCGGTGTTACCGTTGTAGTAAAAGGAACTGCACTGGGTACGGTTACGAATGCCGACGGGAATTATTCACTTTCCAATATTCCGGATAATGCAACGCTTGTTTTTTCTTTTATAGGGTTAAAAACTCAGGAGGTTGAAGTAGGAAGCCAAACCTCTATTAATGTTACAATGGTGGTTGATGCTATTGGAATTGAAGAAGTGGTAGCGGTTGGTTATGGAACACAAAAACGAGCTTCTGTTACTGGATCTGTTTCAGCCATAGATTCCAAAGAAATCACCAAAGTAAAAACAGGTAGTGTTGCAAATACTTTAGTTGGGAAATTGCCAGGATTGAGATCTGTTCAACGTTCCGGTGAACCAGGAGGGGACATTCCAGAAATAGATATTAGAGGATTTGGAAATGCATTAACGATAGTTGACGGGATAGAACGTTCTTTTGCCAAATTAGATCCGAACCAGATTGAATCAATAAGTATTTTAAAAGATGCTTCTGCAGCAGTCTATGGCAGCAGAGGTGCTAATGGGGTTGTATTAGTGACCACTAAAAAAGGTAATGGGGGTGAACCAAAATTTAATTATAATGGATGGTTTGGATTTCAAGACCGGACGAGATTTCCTGAAGTCTATAACTCTTATCAATATGCTTTATTAACTAATGAAGCTGCCAATAATATTGGATTAGAGGATGTCTATAATGAAGAAAAAATGCGAAAATTTGCAGAAGGGGATGGTGAATTTTATAAAAGTGTGGATTGGCTTAACGAAATTAATAGAAAATATGCTCCCCAACAGTCGCATAGTTTTAATATAACAGGGGGCAATGACGCAATAACTTATTTTACATCAGTTAACTACCTGAATCAACAATCATCTTTTCGTTCTGGAGACTGGTTTACAAATAAATATAATTTTAATACCCGTGTTGATACTAAGCTAAGCGAAAATATTAAGGTGGGAATTAATTTAATTGCACAAGCAGAAGATATTGATATTTCTGGGGGGCCACTTACTTTTCAAGGAATACAACAATCTGACCCATTTGGAAGTGCTTATTATTACGGAGAACCAGTTGGTCCACTTAGATATACATTTAAAGAGCATGGTTATAACAAGAGAAAAAACAGATTTTTATATTCTACTTTTAATATAGATATAAATATTCCCTGGGTTGAAGGCCTAACTGCAAATGCAAAACTTGCATATGATTACAGTACGTATTCAGATAAGAATTTTACACCGAAGAGGCATTACACTTATGAAGTAACAGAATCAGATGGTGTTGTGAAGAGAGACATGACAGCCATTGGCCATAACACTCAACGGATGGGTAATAATACTTTGAAAGATTATCAATTTTCTTTAAACTATAGAAACCAGTTTAAAAATCATAATTTATCTGCATTGTTATTATATGAAACAAAAAATCAATTATATGAATGGATTGAAGGTTCAAGGGAATATGATATAAGCGCACTTGAATTTTTGCGCGCTGGCAATGATTTAAATAAGGATAATGACGGTTTAGAGGGGTCCAGTTTAGAAAAGGCATGGGTAGGAAGAGTAAATTACGATTACAAAGAAAAATATTTACTTGAAACAACACTACGATATGACGCAACAAGTATCTTTCATCCGGACAGAAGGTGGGGCTGGTTTCCATCTGTTTCTGTGGGTTGGAAAATTTCAGAAGAACCGTTTTTCAAAAACAATATTTCGCCCATTAATTTTCTTAAACCAAGAGTATCTTATGGTATAATTGGAGATGCATCTGGATTTGCTCCTTTTCAATGGATGGAAGCATTTTATTATCCAAGCGGATTATACGCGTTTGACGAAGGAAGAGTAACAAATGGACTTGTTCCTAGTGGCGTTCCAAATGAATATCTAACTTGGTTTGAATCCAATATATTTAACGTTGGATTTGAGCTGGGCATGTTAGAAAATAAAATAACTCTTGAGATGGATTATTTTATAAGAAACAGAGAAGGCTTATTGGGGACAAGAACACTTACTTTACCCATATCCTATGGACGAAGTTGGCCTCAGGAAAACCTCAATTCAGACAGAACGAAGGGATTTGAGCTAGTTGTGGGTCATAAGAATCACGTTAATAAATTCTCTTATTATGCTAAGGCTAACTTTTCCATGACAAGAAGAATGACTTTATATGTAGAGCGTCCAGATGATGGCAATATGTATATTAACTGGAGAAATAACCCCAAGGATCGCTATCAAGGGATTACATGGGGATTGGAAATGATAGGACAATTTCAGGACTACAAGGAAATTCTCAATTCTCCCATTCAGGATAATAATGGAAATCGCTCTTTATTACCTGGAGATTTTAAATATTCAGACATCAATGGAGATAACATTATTGACAATTTGGATTATACTCCAATTGGTACCAATAGCGTACCCTTTATGTATTATGGTTTAGAATATGGATTTGATTGGAATGGATTTGATTTTAATATGTTTTGGCAAGGTGCAGCCGGACATAATATTCAACTCGGACAATCTTTTTTCCAATCATTTATGAATGATGGAAATAGTAATGGAATGACAATTTGGTTGGAACGTTCTTATAAAACAAGCCCTGACGATTCTAATAATTGGGAAATAGGAAAATTACCCCCCGTTCGTAAAGCGGGGTTTGCTAATAATGAAGTTGTTAATTCCTATTATCTTTTAGATGCAGACTACATTAGATTAAAATCAATGGAAATTGGTTATTCAGTTCCCGAATCAATAATGACTAAAGCAAGATTACAACAAATTAAGGTTAGACTATTTGCTAGTGGCAATAATTTATTGACTTTTACTAAAGGTTGGTTGATGGAAAATATTGATCCTGAAAATAATAACTCTAATGCTTGGTACTATCCTCAAATGAAAACTTATAATTTTGGATTAAATATAACATTTTAAAATACTTGTAATGAGACATTTAAAATCTACAAAAACAGTCATACTATTAACATTGGTTCTTGTTTCTGTTAGTTGTATGGAAAATTGGGATGATATTAAATCTGACAGCAGAATCCTTATTGAAGATGTATGGAATGATCCTGCTGCGCTGAATGGTGTTTTGGCAAATATGTATTATCGAATGATAATAGAGGATTTCAGCTATTATGTTGCATCAGATTCTTATGATGGAATGGGTAATTATAGTTGGCGTAGTATGGATATGCACACCATGTCGGACGAAGGTACAGCAGGATTTCAAAAAATACCTGCATTTGACCAATATGGAGCTACAATGGTTTATGCAGATGATTTTTTATCTAAATATCTTGTCATTGATGGTGGAGGTGATGGACAACGTGGAGAAAATAATAAAAGAGTAGTTTATAATGAGGCTTATTTTAATATTCGCAATTGTCATGATTTTTTACGCAATCTTCCTAATGCTCCTTTTGATAAAGAAGAGAAGGAAAGTTTGGAAGGGGAGGTAAGATTACTTAGGGCATGGAATTATTTCACACTGGTAAAAAGATTTGGCGGAGTTCCTTTAATTACTGAAAGCATGGATCACACTCAAGGAATAGAAGCATTGCAAATTCCAAGAGCCAAAGAAGAAGATATTTATCGCTTTATAATTGAAGATTGCCAATTTGCGGCGAGTAAATTACCAGTACATCGCGCCACAAATATATATCGCTTTAACAAAGGAGCTGCGCAAGCTTTGTGTTCACGCGCTGCTCTATATGCTGGCTCTATAGCTAAATATGGTATAGTGAAGTTAAATGGATTGGTAGGAATAGATCCTGCTAAAGCAAATGAATTTTATGAAATAGCTTATAATGTATCCGATGACCTCATAAAAAATGGACCTTATGCATTATATAACGGTAATCCTGATAAAACCGAAAACTACAGAGAACTTTTTTTTACAGCAAATAATGGTGAGTATATATTTGAAAAGCATTATAACACGGCAGCAGAATGGGGTCATAGTTATGAGAAAAAACACTTGCCCTATTTTTATTGCCGGTGGGGATCTGTTGGTCCAAATATGGAGATGGTTGAGTCTTATGACTATTTAGATGGTTCAACAGGTATTATGAGAATTGATAATGGTGAACAATATGATACCCGTTACGAAGCTTTTCAGGGTAAAGATCCAAGATTTTTAGCTTCTGTTTTTGTTTCAGGAACTCCATTATTTGGAACTGAGATGGAATTTCAACGAGGTGTTATAAATACTAATGGAGAAAAAGTACTAGCTCAAAATGTAACAGGAGGTTCTTATGGAAAAGAAATTTATGAAGATCCGTCAGGAAGAGAATACGTTCTTACTGGGAAAGATGGGGGCACTTATGCAGGAGATGCTTCTAAAACAGGATTCTACATTCGTAAGTTTATACGTGATGATTTAACCGATGAGCAAAAACTTAGTTTTGGTCAGTCTCAACTTCCTTATCCCATATTTCGGTTAGGAGAAATATACTTAAATCTAGCCGAGGCAGCAGTAGAAACGGGTACACATCAAGGAGAGGCATTTAATGCTGTAAAAGCAATTAGAGACAGGGCTGGTGTAGCTACACCTTTCGGAGCTGTTGATATTGATAGAGTTAGGCGTGAACGAAAAGTTGAATTAGCTTTTGAAGGATTAAGAATGTGGGATGTAATAAGGTGGCGCTTAGCTCATTTAGATGCAGGCAAAGACGCAAATGGACTGCATAACGGAGGATTGAATGGTTTCCGTGGAACAGGGATGCATCCATATTTTGATTT
>CAYUZZ010000209.1:0-4824 GCA_964449505.1 uncultured Hyphomicrobiales bacterium
TACGTAGTTTATCTGTCTCCTGAGCATATTAGACAATATCCCAATCATATTTTTTAATAAAATCATGATGTGTACTTTCCGGTCTGCTTGCTCTCACAAGTTTAACGGCAAATTCGATAACATTATCAGCAACAGGAACTCTTCTTACCAAGTCTTGGAATTCAATAATTTCTTTTCCATTGATAACTTTTTCAACGTTTGGTGTAATAAGTGAAGTGGTTGATTTCACTATATTCACCTCTTCTTTCATGTCTGGATAATCTAACCAAATATTGAACATGAATCGGTCTAATTGAGCTTCAGGTAATGGATAAGTGCCCTCTTGTTCAATAGGATTCTGAGTAGCCAGCACGAAAAAAGGTTCGTCTAATTTATAATTAGTACCAGCATTGGTAACAGCATGCTCTTCCATAGCCTCCAAAAGTGCTGCTTGAGTTTTTGGAGGAGTACGGTTAATTTCGTCAGCTAATACTATATTGGAGAAAATGGGACCCTTGACAAATCTAAAATTCTTTTTGCCTGAGCCCAAATCATCTTCAATTAGTTCAGTCCCACTAATGTCACCAGGCATCAGGTCGGGAGTAAATTGTATTCTGCTGAACTTTAAATCCAAAGCTCTTGAAAGGGTTCTGATTAAAAGTGTCTTTGCTAAGCCAGGCACACCAATCAATAAAACATGACCCCTTGCAAATAATGCCAATATTAGTTCATCTATAGTATTGTTTTGACCAACAATTACCTTGCTAATTTCACTTTTAACTTTTCTAATCGATTCGGATAATACTTTAATTCTCTCTACATCATTATTTGTATTCATATAACTTGATTTTATTTATGCAAAGAGTTAGAGACGTTGAATTTAAATTGAAATTGAATAAATTAATCCATAAAAAGAAAAGGTTTCCAATTTTCGTCCAAAGCACCCATAGACTGTCTTATAAATAAAATGTGATTTGGTTTTTTAGGTCTGGCAAGCAATGGCATATTTGCTTCTTCGGGGGTTCTGTTACCTTTTCGGTTATTACATCTTATACATGCAGTTATCAAATTCTCCCATGAATCCATTCCACCACGAGATTTGGGTATAATGTGGTCAATTGTCATTTCCAAGGATTTCTTGCCACAATAATGACATCGATTATCATCTCTTCGTAAAATATTTTTTCTTGAAAGCTCTATCGTTTTGAAAGGAACCCTAATATAGTTACCAAGTTTAATTACGCTGGGTTGAGGCATTCTAAAATTTATGGAGCGAACAAATGCATTTTGTCTTTGGGCTACCATTTCCGCTTTCATTAGAATAAGAAGTAAGACTGCCTTTCGGGCAGAGCAAATACTAATTGGTTCATAACTTTGGTTTAGCACAAGTACTTTTCCAACCAGCCCATTTCTATTGTTATCAATGGTTTCTGTTTTATATTCTAAATCTGTTATCCTGTAACTGAAAACTAATCTCCATCATAATTACTAATATAATCGTATCACTAAATAATTTATTTAACAAAATTAGAAAAATATTATTAATTTACAGTTAAGAGTAGTATAAATTTTTTTTATTATTTTTAAATATATCATTTAATATTTTTTGGAACTCGGTAATGGTAAAAAGAATCTTAGTTGCCTTAGACCCATCTGAATATGCAAGCAAAGCTTTAGATGTCGCAATTTGGCTATCGAAACAACATAATGCAGAATTAACAGGTATAGCAGTTTTGGATATTCCGGGAATTAAAGCTTCGCTTGGTTCAGTTCCCTTGGGCGCATCGTTTTATGCTAAAGAATTAAGCGAAGCGAGGGTGAAGAATGCAAAACAAATAATTAATTCAATTATTGATAATTTCGAGAATAAATGTAAATCAAACGCTATTAAATTCAAAAGTTACAAAATTCAGGGAATTCCCAGTACAGAAATCATCGAAACCGCAAAGTACTTCGACGTCTTAATAATAGGCAAAAGAACTTTTTTCCATTTCGAGACTCAATCTTCTCCGGGAGAATCGTTCGAGGATATTCTTGATTCTTCTGTAGCACCATTAATTGCTATACCTAAACAGTTTGATATTACTAGTTATACTAGTAACATTCGCAAAGTTTTGATTGTTTTTGACGGTTCAATTCCTTCCTGCAGAGCATTACAAAAATATTCGCAATTAGTTGTTGGAGGTGATATAATCGTCAAATTAGTAATCAGTCACAAGGACAAGGAATATAGAGAGCATAATATTACAGAAGCAGAGGAACTCCTTAAAGCACACGGAATAAAGAATATAGAAAATATTTGTTCCGATGATGAAATAAAAAATATTGTTACAATTGATGAGTTGAACTTGCACGATTTGGTTGTGATTGGAGCACATTCCAAAAGTAGTTTAGTAAGGTTTTTTACAGGAAGTTTTACTAATTATGTAATTCAAAATTGCAAAAAAATGATTTTTATCGGGCAATAATTTGCGAGAAAACCGCTTACCTTCCAAAGATAAGCGGTTTTCTCTATTGAAATTCTTAAAATTAAATCCCCTTGAAAAATCAATGTGACTAATTCAACTTTAATTATTCGGATATATAAGAGTATCAGCATTGTTAACAAAAATATAATAGCCCTGCCCGGGAATTAGATTTCCAATTGTATTGATTCCAAATGCTGGTATATAAACCTGACCGCTCAAATTTTTAGCAATTATCAAATTTCCGTTATCCGATATGCTTGCCAATGCAGTAACCGAGTTCATTGGACTATTCCGCAAATAAGAAACTATATTCCACCCTGCAACAAGTCCTATTGGATTCTCTGAAGGAACGGGTATAGTTCCCTCAATATCTAATGTATCGGTAGCATTTAAAAAGAATAAATAACCTTGCGTAATATTCCATTTTCCAATAGTATTAATCGAAAATTGAGGAATATAAACATTACCTTGGCTATTCTTGGCAATAATCAGATTGTTATGGATTAAATTAGTAATATGATTAATGGAGTCAGGTTCTTTGGGAATCAGTTTACTCGAAATTAAGTTCCATCCTGAATTTAGAGGAATTCTGAAAGTTTCATCATTTGTTGTTTTGCCTTCCAATTCACTCCCATAAGCAGTACCTAATTTGTTTGTGGCATAAGCGCGAACGTAGAAAGTCTGATTTTGTTCTAAACCTGTAATATAACTGTCATAAATACCTACATTGGGAGTTTCACTTGTTTTCGAGTCTAAAATAGTTGGATTCCCTGTTGTATTCCAACAAACGCCACGGGCAATTATATCAGAATAGCCATCAAATATAATATTTCCACCTGAAGTGGCAGTAGTTGACTTAATATTTGATATTTGCAAAGTTAATACAGAAGGGTAGGTAATAGGCATTTTAATATTAATGCTATAATCCTCTGTCTCACCAAAATTGTATGGTGTGCATGGATTCAATGCCTGATTATAATTTAATCTAACTCTAATTCTATGAATACCCAAAGTAGCACTCGAAGGAATAGTGAGGGTAGTTTGAAAAGTTGAACCGCCATCGGAAGATAACATTTGATAGAATTCATTTGAATCAAATAAACTATTGTTATTAAAATCTATCCACAAACCACAATACTCATCATTGCGTGACGAAGGATTGCTAACTATAACCGTGTAAACCGAATCTCTATGCACATTAATAACTTGCGACTTATAATCGGAATATCCATTTATTAAGCCGCAATCTGAATTATTGCTAATATCACTAAACTCAAATTTTGATATGTATTCACTACAAGTTGTGTGGCCAGGAAGACAATATTGGTTTTGGAAGTTAAATTGCCAAACTTGAGAAGAATTACCGTTTTGATCTTCGACCGACCATGTATGTTTGCCAAACGAAAGTAAATGTAAAGGCACAGAAATTGATGTGTCCGTAGTAAGGGTATGCCCATAGCCTTCAATATTAACATCATATTGTGTTGCTCCTGGATATGCATTCCATTTTAATGTTAATTCTGAAGTCACTAATTGCCCAAAAAGTGGACTTACATTTACTATACCGTCGGGTTTGTAGTTGTTTGGAATTACAAATCCTGCAATCTCTGCATTATTCTGTATATCTCCTAATTTAATAATGGTGCTGTCCATATAATCAATATATGCGACTTTCGAATATAAAGAAGAATTGAAAAGTGTAGCAATCATCATATCATTTTTATAATCATATTCCATATCCTGTGCATAGCGAATGTCATCATTAATTTTCATTAATTTATAATAAGTACCATCGTATTTATCAATATGAATTAAAACATCATTGTTAATGTCGATTGCAAATAATTCACCATATTTATTACATGCCAAGTTAATAAGGAAATAACCAGTTGATTTGTCAAATACAGGCGTTGCAGCACCAGTCGATATATTGATAGTAAATAAATCATCTGTCCAACTAGCATCAGATTTGCCAACACCCCAAACTAATTTAGTGGTTGGGTCATAAGCCAATCCCTGAATAGCATAACCCATATATCCAATTACAGTTCTCGACCCAGTTAGGGTATCGAACCTTATCAGGTAATTATCCTGTCGTACAGCATACCATTTACCATCTACCCAAGCCCCAGCTCTCGCATAATATGTTTGAGAAAAACCCATTCTATTTAATGTAGTTGGACTTGATAAGTTGAAATTCATGGTACCTACAAAAGTATTAATTGGTTCGTAAACTATGTATCCATAACATTTTGGCAAGCTATCCTTCTCTATTATCAATATATTGGAAGTAAAAATTGAATCTCCAAAAAAGTCTTGGTCGCAACTAAAAGAAAGTAAAAACAAAACTTTTGACTTTTGTGCTGTATCGGCAATT
>CAYUZZ010000210.1:0-4823 GCA_964449505.1 uncultured Hyphomicrobiales bacterium
TAAAATATGGCTTATATTAATTTTGATCCATTCAGGACTGTTGAACAGTTCGCGCGTAAAATGCAGCAAATGGCAAACGACGTGGAAAAGGGCGTTGGAGTAGAATTTGGAGAAGGCTTCAATCCAAGAGTTGATATTACAGAAGATGTAAAGAATGTTTATCTTTCTTTTGAATTACCGGGTGTAAAAAAAGAAGATGTAAAAATTACCATTAATGACGAGAATATTCTAAGTTTGAAGGGTAATAAACAAAGAGCAATACAAAACACTGACGATAAAGATGGTGAAGTTCAAGCTGCTGAAAGAACTTATGTGAAAGTTGAAAGAAGATTTGGGGAGTTTAACCGTAGTTTTGCTATGCCCGAGAATATTAACAAAGAGAGCATACAGGCTAAATTTGATAATGGGATTTTGAATTTAATCCTTGCTAAAATTGAACCTGTGAAACCTAAAGAAGTTGAAATAAGTGTTCAATAAACTACAAAATGGGCTACTAATAAAATGTAGCCCATTTCTGTTTTAACTCAAATTAATCGTAAGAAATCCAAATGTTTTTTTTCTCCCCCGTACTTCGGACACAAACTCAATTAGGTGGAATTGTTCCAAAATTGTTTCTAATGCCCATTTGGTGGTTGAAGTGGATGACTAACGTAGCTCCCAAGAACATTTCATCATAATGATAATTCACTAATCAGTAATTCGGGTTTAAATGAAACCAATATCACTAGTACTATTTATAGAGAAGTTCCATAATTTGTAATAAGCCATAGAATTATCAGAACTACTGATTAGCAGGAAATAGAAATTAAATGCCGAGCAAAAAAAAAAGTAGCTAGCACTTTTTGTGATAGCTACTAATAATCTTCAAGTATCATAAATGGCACTATTTTAATTTCATACCTTCATCAAGTAATATATTAACCTTCGTTATGCTATCACCTTCTGCATAAAATCGGATTAAAGGCTCAGTACCAGAAGCTCTTATTAGCAACCAACCTTTATCCACAAAGAATTTGTAGCCATCTAAAGTATTTATTTTAGTGATGGGGAAAGTTCCTAATTTTTCAGGTGTATTTTTGGCTGCACTAAGTATTTGATTTTTCTGTGCTTCCGACACATAAACATCTCTTCTTGCAAAGCGGTGGACCCCAAACTCTTCGTCTAATTCATCGCATAATTGCTTCAATGATTTATTCTTTTTTGCCATTATTTCAAGTACCAATAGTCCATTGAAAATACCATCGCGTTCAGGTATATGCACAATTGAACTAAGTCCACCAGATTCTTCGCCACCTATTAATATTTTATCTTCTACCATCAATTTGGCAACGTGTTTAAATCCAACAGGAGTTTCGTACAATTTAATTTTGTGTTTCTCGCAAAACAGATTTACCATCGAAGTAAGCGAAACAGTTTTGGCAACGGCTCCGCGTTTCTTTTTAGTTTCGTAGAGGTATTTCAGAAGAATCATAAATATTTTATGGGAATCAACGAAAGTACCCTCATGGTCAACCAAGCCAATTCTATCTGCATCACCGTCAGTAGCCACTCCCACGTCATATTTACCATTTTTCACATTAGCTTTCAGGTCAATCAACACCTCATCAATAGGTTCGGGGTGGTCAATATTACCAAATGAGGGGTTGTAATCAGCATGAATTTCATCAGCATTGGGCAATAACTCTTTAATAGTATTAATACCTGAGCCATGCATTGGGTCATAAAGTACTTTTAAACCAGATTGATTGATGGCATCAATATCAATTTTTTTTCTTATATATCTAAGATAAGAAACTTTGGAATCGAAGTATTTGATAAATTGATACTTAATATAATCATCTAAGGATTTTAGATTAAATTTTGGGGATTTATTCCATATTTTTTTCAATTCAGCTTCGAGAGCAGCAATATCTTCAGGTTTGGAAGGACCGCCGTAGCTTGCCTTCAATTTATACCCATTATAAATAGCAGGATTGTGGCTTGCAGTTATTATAACACCCAAATCAGCGCCTTTGGCTTTGGTTTGGAATGATACCTGCGGTGTTGAAGAAATACCATTTGTAAGCTCAACTCTGATACCTTGTGAAGCTAATACCAAAGCAGTTTCTTCTGCAAATTGTTTTGAAAGAAATCTGGTATCGTAGCCAACAACAACCGTAAGGTGCTCTTTGGCAGGATTTGCGTTAACTAAGTACTTAGCAGTAGCCAAAGCCACCAAGCGAACATTATCGAAAGTAAAATCCCTTGCAATAACACCACGCCAACCATCAGTTCCAAATTTTATCATGACATACCCTTTCTTAATTTGATTTACTTATTAAAGATACTACGACCAGCATAAACACCAGCTTCACCAAGCATTTCTTCAATTCTCATTAATTGATTATATTTAGCAACACGCTCCGAACGGCTGGGGGCGCCAGTTTTAATTTGACCAGCATTTGTTGCAACTGCTATATCAGCAATTGTGGTATCTTCTGTTTCGCCAGAACGATGTGATATAATTGTATTATAATTAAATCTTTGAGCCAATTGAATAGTGTCGAGCGTCTCGGAAATAGTACCAATTTGATTTGGTTTGATCAATATTGAATTGGCGATATTTTCGCTGATGCCTCTTTCCAAGTAATTAGTATTTGTAACAAATAAGTCATCGCCTATTAGTTGGATCTTATTTCCCAAAGCCAGTGTTAGTTTGGACCATCCCTCCCAATCATTTTGGTCTAAACCGTCCTCGATTGACATAATTGGATATTTGTTGACTAATTCAACATACCATTGCACCATTTCTTCAGATGTTTTTAATGATTTGTCGGATTTAAACATTTCGTATTTTCCGTCTTTCCACATTTCTGATGCCGCAACATCAATAGCAAGTAGTACATCTTCATTTGGTTGATAACCTGCTTTCTCGATAGCTTGCAAAATCAGATCGAATGCCTCTTCATTGGATTTAAGTGAAGGAGCAAATCCGCCTTCGTCCCCAACGCTTGTATTATATCCCTTAGAATTGAGAACTTTTTTTAAAGAATGGAAAACTTCAGAGGATACTCTTACCGCATCGGCAAATGTGGGAGCACCAACAGGCATAATCATAAATTCCTGAATATCGACTGTATTATCGGCATGCTTTCCGCCATTTAGAATGTTCATCATAGGAGTAGGCAATAAATTTGCTCTAATTCCACCCAAGTAACGATAAAGTGGCAACATGTGAAATTCTGCAGCAGCTTTGGCAGTGGCCATCGAAACGGCTAAAATGGCATTAGCCCCTAATTTTGTTTTAAATTCAGTACCGTCAAGTTCAAGCAAAATATTATCAACTTGGGCTTGTTCGGTAGCATCAATACCTTCTAATGCTTCGAAAATGGTTTCGTTGACGTTATCAACAGCTTTCAGAGTACCTTTGCCACCATAGCGTGATGAATCTTCATAGCGTAGTTCAAATGCTTCCCTCTCGCCAGTTGAGGCACCCGATGGTACAGCAGCAAGACCTTTGGAACCATCTTCTAATATTACCTCACATTCAATTGTAGGATTTCCTCGTGAATCTAAAATTTCACGTGCATAAATGTCATAAATTAAAGAGCTCATTTCAATTCCTTTTGTTATATATTAAAACCAATTTCATCTATTTTTTTGGCAAATAGAAAGTCAAGTTCGGTAAGTCCACCTCTATCGTGAGTGGATAATGTAATTCGAAGTTTATTCCATCCATAAATCAATAAATCTGGATGATGGTCTAAAGTCTCTGCAATAATAGCTATTGAATTAACCAACCCGATGATTGAAACAAAATTTGCAGCCACTATTTCCCGTATTATTTTATCACCCTCACGGCTCCACAAGCTGAAGCGTATCATTGTTTCTTGGATATCTTCTTCGCACAATAAATTAGGTCTGCCCATAGTATTATTAAAGTAATGTATCTATTTTTTTTGCTATGTTGCTTTTGGGAACAGCTCCTAAAATCGAATCTACTACTTCTCCATTTTTAAAAAATAAAAGCATTGGAATTGAACGAATACCAAATTTCATGGCAGTATTTTGATTATTATCAACGTCAAGTTTGCACATTTTAACTTTACCGGCATATTCTTCAGACAATTCTTCTACCAATGGTGCTATTAAACGGCAAGGTCCACACCAAGCAGCCCAAAAATCGATAACAACAGGTAACTCTGACTTAATTACTTCCTGTTCAAAAGTTGCATCTGTTACATGAATTACATTAGACATAAAAATCTCCAAATTTAAATTAGTAGTTTTACAAAAATACATTTTTTTTCAGATTATGAAAATTAGATTCTTCATTAATTCGATTAATTTTAAATTATGATGTATTAATAATGTTAAGACTTACGTTATCAAATATTAATTTACAATATTTAATTCATTTCCATTTTTTATCAATAACATGAAACTGTTTTTTAATATTTCCGTCTTGATTACATATTTAATAATTTTTGGAGCATATAATGATTAAAGCAATTGCTACTTTTTGTGTTTTATCTTTTTTTCTCGTCTTACCAAGCTATTCGATAGATCTCAAAATAAATGGTGTTAGTTACAGCGGTTCAAAAGTGAAAGTTTATGCTGGTGCCGATAACATTTTTCATATTGAATATTCTGAAAACATTGCCGGTACTGCTCGCACTTCAAGCAACAACTTTACAGTTTCAAGTACTTCAGTCAGCTTTCCTGCAAGTAATAATCAATCAAGTACTTCCACACTTGTTGATAATAAAAAACTAGATGTTAAGGTTCTGGTAAACGCAACCACCCGAATTGGATCAACTGCAACAATTGAAATTATACCTATG
>CAYUZZ010000211.1:0-4821 GCA_964449505.1 uncultured Hyphomicrobiales bacterium
CAGTTTTTAACCTATCGTTCTCTTCTGCTTTTAACTTCGATATTATTAATTCCTTATCTTTTAGCTTTCGTTGTGTTATACCTCTTATATTGCATTGAATTACTTTCTTATTGTCGACTAAATATACGTTACTTACGAATTCAACATATACCTTATTACCTGTTTTTGTTTCAAGTGGCAAATCATCATAACGAACATACTCTTGCTTTTGCAATTCAATAAATTTTTCCTTATTGGCAACTAAATCGTGGAAAAAGCCTATCTCCCAAATCTTTTTTTCAACAAAATCCTCCTTTGAAAATCCCAATAATTTTACCAAGAATGGATTTACATCAACAATGTTACCATTCTCTGCATCAAGTATTATAATACCATCTTTGGCTGTTTCAAATAGTCTTCTGTACCTTAATTCAGAAGATTTCATTAATTCTTGTGCATTGCTGGAAGCTGTTATAGGGTGATTATCGATTGATATTAGAACTATGCCGTTGTCAATATTTGATAACATTAATGCACTCGCATCAAAATTTGACCCATCTTTTATTTTCCAAGTAATTTTAAAATCATGATTATTATCATCAATTTCGCTCGAATTTTTTCTGCAATTATTGATTAAATAATCTTTGTTTCCATTGACGAATTGTGGAAGAATTGAAACAAGCTTTTGCCCAATGATTTCGTTTGCCACGTAACCAAAGGTTGATTCAGCTGCTTGATTAAAAAGAGTAATGTTGTATAGATCGTCAATTGCAATAAAGGGATTTGCAGCAATATTAACAATACTCGATATAAAACTCAAATTTATGTGTTTATTATTATCTATCATAATTTTAACACCTTCCTTATTTATATTTTCAATTTGACCATTAATTAAAAATAGATTCTCTGTTTTTAATTTTTAGGTAGCCATACAGATTTATGATATTTTTCGTAAAATTTCACTCTGTTAATATATCATAAACTCAATTATAATATTCATTAAAGCAGTCAGATTGATTCAAACACATATTTTGAAATTACTTCGCTATCACTATTTTTTCTAAGTATGACTTACCACTGAGATTGATTATCAAATTGTATTCTCCGGATGGTAATTGATTTGCATTTAAATCGAAACTTTGATTTCCTGCTTTCATAATACCTTCATATATTGTTCTAATCTTAGCACCATTAGTATTAAATAATTCAATTTTGCCCTTACATTCGTTTATGTTAAAAAATTCAATTTTAGTTGCATCATAAAATGGATTTGGTTGAACTTTCATTTCCGATATAGAACTATTAACATTCATTTTGCCAAAAATTTCATAAACAATATCTTTTCTATAAGTAAACTCTTCGTTATTTCCAACCACTAAATTTTTTACATTTTGGATAGTAATATCTTCAAATCTTTGTTTGATAATATTAAAATACCTCATTTCTAATAATTCACCCTCATCTCCAGCGTCCTGCATATCATTCTCAATATCATTGCCCCAGATTGTAATTGTTGCGATTTCGTTTTGAATTACCCCAGAACCAATCAATTGACTTCTTTGGTTATAAATTCCAAGTTCATCAAAATTGGAAGAACCCTCAATTCTAACTAATGCACTTGCGTTATTGCCTGTATTATCAAATCCAATAATCAGACACTGAGGTTTGGAATTTTGAAAATTGGAAGAATTTTTGGAAAGTGGATTTGCCGGATATATTAAATTATCAGAATTAGTAACATACATCATATACCCCTGTCCAGGAATCATATTACCAATATTATTGATATTATATTGTGGAATATAAACAGCACCAGCATTATTTTTCATCACTTTCAGATTTCCGTTATCTGTTATTCTGGCAAGAGCAGTTTCGCAATCCATAGCATTTGTCCTTAAGTACGCTAACATATTCCAACCAGAATACAAATGAATTGGAGTAACTAATGGGTTGACTTTATTACCGTAAATTTTAAGAGTTTTATATTTTGGAATATAAACTTTATAACCCTGAGTTACATCCCAATTTCCAATTTCATTAATTTCATATTTTGGTATAAATACTTTTCCAGTATTATTTTTCACTACAACCACATCGTTTATTAATTCCGACCAAACATCATTCATATTTGGATAAGATGGTCTGGCGAATGAGGAAATAAGATTCCATCCTCCAATTAAATTAATAAGTTGCACAGGTTGTGTAAGAACAGGTTTGGTGGTGGTAACAGATGAACCCATTGTCACGGCACCAGTAAAGGCAAGAGCTCTACCGTCGATTTTAGCACCTGTGCTGAACGATATAGATTGGTCAGCCAAAATAGTACCTTTCATTACACTATACGAACCCATGGTAGCTGAAGAACCAACTTGCCAGAATATATTTGATGCCTGTGCACCACCAGATAAAATTACTTTAATACCACTACCTACATTTAACGAAGAAGTTATCTGAAAAATCCAAACATCTGATGGATTTCCAGTCAGAGTTACATCCGAACCTGTGATTGCAGCCGACGATGTAAATTTATAAAGACCACCCACAAGTGTCAAACCACCAATATTTCCATTCCCGGGATTCAGAAAAGGACCAGTTGGAATGGGAGTACGTCCAGCAGCATCGTTATAAGCAATCGTAATGTCACCTTTGGCTGTAGTTAGCAAAGTTGAATTGATTACTGAACCAGCAGGACCGGAAGCATCTACAACGTATAAAATTCCAGCCACATCAGAACCATCGAAACCTGTTATATAACTTCCTGCTGCCGGGCTTAATCCTACATCCCCTGTTATCATTGCTGGTGGGATTACAGTGACAGTAGAACCCGCCAATATAACGAAATTCTCGGTTGATCTTAAGTTCAATATTGGAATAGAAATTGCCATTGAAGTTGACATTACAATAGCTACAAGTATTATACCCATAAAACGGGATGTCAGATTACTAAAACCTGCAATATTTTTTTTAAAAATTTTCATTTGTTTACCTCTTGTGAAAAATTCAATTTCAACTGCTTTCACTATGAAAGTACATTGTTATATGGAAGAAATTAATTTGAAATGTTAGTAGTTAATATCTTGTTGTGTTGTAGTTTGTCGCTGAATCAAAAAATTATATGTGTTTGCCTTGACTCTAATGTATTAAGTTTCCGGTGATAAAAAGATACAGTACAAAATTAATATAAATCATTTAAATTTATGTTATATAACAAATTAAATATGTTATATGATTCACTTATCTCGTATTAAATAGATCTAATTTATATTTGTAATATCTTCATAAAATAGGGTTCTAATATCAAAGAGAATAACAAAAAAATATTAATTTTCATAGAATTACCCGTTACTTGATGGAGTCCATGCAGCAATCAACGATAGCTATTATCAATTCAGATTCAGTGGGTGGCTTGGAGTAAATTCTATATAGATATCATTAGATAGAAAATTGTTGTTAGCGTCGTCTGATATTGAAGTTCCACAGTTTAGAGCTTATCATTGGGTGCTCCTGAACAGGAATAACTCCTCCACTTACAAACTTCAAATCTTCCATTGTATAAAATGCGTTTGGGTTGTACTCTTTAATCAATTTGATAATATCCGGAGCATTAATTCTTTTTAATACAAGAAAAATTAACTTTACAGCACCCGAAACACCCTCTGCGTCAAGTACAGTGACAGAATATTTTTTTTCTCTTAAATGAATTACTAATTCGTTAGCATCCTTGTATGTAATTACTCTTAAGATAATGAAACCCAAAGATAGCTTTTCCTCTAAAATTATCCCCAAATAAGTACCAGTAGCAAATCCGAGAGCATAAGCAAAATAATAGAAGAAATTATTTAGATGTTGCATAATTTGACTTACGGCAAGAATCCAAATTAATGATTCAAAAAAGCCAAGTATAGGTGCAATCTTTTTAAAACCTTTTGCCATTAAAATTATGCGAATTGTGCCTACACTTACATCAAATATCCTTGCCAAAAAAATTAGCAAAGGAGTAACAATCCAAGCAATAATTACTTCGTTATCCACTTTTTCCCTTTAACTTTTTTATAATTCCCAAATATAATGTTTTTTTTAGATAATTCTGATAAAGAATAGGTTTTACATTTAATTTTAAAATCTTATATTTGTAAGTTCTTTAAACAAATTTTAGGTTTTTTAAATGTTAGATAATAGCCCGAAATTATTATTACCGGAGATAGAAAATTTACACAAGATTGAAGTATATCTTCAAAATGGCGGTTATGATATGTACCGTAAGGCAATTTCGATGACTCCAGATGAAGTAACGAATGAAGTTAAAAAATCAAAATTACGAGGACGTGGTGGTGCATGCTTTCCCACAGGACTAAAATGGAGTTTTATGCCCAAAGGAAGTGATAAACCCAAGTATCTTGCTGTAAATGGCGACGAATCAGAACCAGGTTCTTTCAAAGATAGACAGATTTTCGAATATAATCCACATCAATTAATCGAGGGAATACTTATAGCCGGATATGCAATGGGCATTAAGTCAGCATATATTTATATAAGGGGCGAGTATCACAAATGGATTAAATTGATGCAAACTGCTATTGATGATGCCTACGCAAAAGGTTTCATTGGTGATAAAATGAAGCAAACTTTCGCTAAAGATTACTCGATGGATATTTTTGTCCATAAAGGCGCAGGCGCATATATATGCGGAGAAGAAACTTCTTTAATGAGCTCTTTAGAAGGCGACCGCGGTTATCCTCGCGTTAAGCCACCTTTCCCTGCTCTTAAAGGTTTGTGGGGAATGCCTACTACAATTAACAATATTGAAACTATTGCTACAGTTCCAGCTATATTTAGAATCGG
>CAYUZZ010000212.1:0-4820 GCA_964449505.1 uncultured Hyphomicrobiales bacterium
AAAACATACATCAGGTATATTAATTATTTCTGTATCCGATTATAGTAAAGGTATAGATAGGGAAGAACTAAAGACAAAAATCGTTGAACGTGGTTTTACGAGCAAGGATATTGCACAAACATTATCAAATAATGAACTATATGATTTTTTATTCTTGCCTGGGTTCTCAACGGCAGGAAATATCACCGAAATTAGTGGCAGGGGCGTTGGGCTCGATATTGTTTTTTCGTCAGTTAACGACATTGGTGGGGTAATTAAAGTAGAATCAGAACATCAGGTTGGAACCACATTCACGATGCAACTACCCCTAACTCTGTCGGTAATCCGATCATTGCTTGTAAGTGTTGGCGGACAGACTTATGCTTTTCCCATTTCAAGAATAGAACGAGCACTTTCCATAAATGCTAATGATTTATTGACAATTGAAAATAATCAATACATTATATACGAGAAGGAAAATGTGGGAATAATTAACGCAAAGCAGTTATTTGGTATTGATTTGCCCCTTAATAATAGCGACAATTATAACATTGTAATTATCAGCGACCGGCTTAACCGATATGGCGTGGTAGTAGATGATTTTATAAGTCAAATTGATTTGGTGTTGCTGCCATTAGATAAAAAATTGGGACGAATACCAAACATAAGCAATGGCGCCATTCTCGATGATGGTTCTCCTACTTTGGTACTTGATGTTGATGATATGGTTCGCTCCATAGATTCAATCTTAAAATCAGGCAGTGTAAAGAAAATTTCATATAAAGCGGTCGAAAATATCAGCAAATCCAAAAAAATTCTGGTAGTGGAAGATTCACTTACAGTGCGGGAAGTAGAAAAGAAACTTCTCGAGAACAAGGGTTATCATGTTACAGTTGCCGTCGATGGAATTGATGGCTGGAATGTGCTTCACCGTGGCGACGAATTTGATTTGATTATCAGTGATATAGATATGCCAAGAATGAACGGAATAGATTTGGTAAAAAGAATTAGAAGTGATGAGAATTTGAGAGAAGTTCCCGTTATGATTGTTTCCTATAAAGACAGAGAGGAAGATAAATTGAAGGGATTGGAAGCTGGTGCAAACTATTATCTTGCCAAAAGTAGTTTCCACGATGATACCCTGATTGATGCTGTGATTGATTTGATTGGTGCTGCCTAACATTATGAATGTAGCAATTGTAAATGATTTAGAAATAGAAATAGAAGTATTAAGAAGGTTGTTAAATACACTTACCAATTTTAATATTATATGGACGGCAAAAACTGGTGCAGAAGCTGTACTGAAATGTAAAAATTTGCCACCCGACCTTATCCTTATGAACCTGATTATGCCCATAATGGATGGCGTAGAAGCCACCAAACAAATTATGTCGGATTCCCCTGTCCCAATTCTTATTATTACTTCATCCATTAATCAATATCAATCCAAGATATTCGAAGCTCTCGGTTACGGAGCATTAGATGTAAGCTCTGCACCAAGAATTGATAACATGGGACATATTTATGATGATAATGATTTACTCAAGAAAATCGAAATGATAACTAAAATTGCTGGCAAATCATTTAAAAAAATAAATAAAAGCCGATTTTTCTCTGATAAATTAGTTGTGATTGGCTCCTCTACGGGTGGTCCTAAAGTGTTGTCATCGATATTAGGGAAATTACCACCAACAATAGACGGCACTATAATCATTGTTCAGCATCTCGACAAACAATTCTCACAAGGAATGACAGATTGGCTGGGCAATTATACAAAAGTACCTGTTTCGATTGCCAAATCTGGCAAAGCAATAGAAAAGGGAATTATATATATTGCCTCCGGTGACGAACATCTTTCTATTACACCTGATAGCAAGTTCTATTCATCAAAAGAACCAATACACTATCATTATGTACCTTCGGTTGATATTTTTTTTGAAAGTGTTGCAATGAATATAAAATACCCGGGCTTGGGAATTATTTTAACTGGTATGGGCAACGATGGTTCTTTTGGATTGTTTAAATTGAAAGAAAAGGGTTGGCGAACTATTGCCCAAGACGAGCAAAGTTCTGTGGTGTTTGGAATGCCAAAGGCTGCTATCGAGGCAGGGGCAGTTAATGAAATTTTAAATAGCGAAAAAATTTCAGATTCTATTACTAAATATTTAAATTTGAGATAATTATGGCAAATGATTTAAAAGATGTATTAGATAAAAAAATACACGAATATAAAATTTCTATTTTATTGGTTGACGATCAAAACATTGTTGGAGAAACAGTCCGTAGAATGCTTTCCGATCAGCAGGATATTGAGTTTCATTTCTGTCAAGACCCCAATCTTGCTATTTCAACTGCCATTGAAATAGAACCTACACTCATTCTTCAGGATTTGATAATGCCCGATATTGATGGCTTGACCTTAGTTAAATTTTATCGCGGCCACCCCAAATTGAAGGATATTCCAATTATCGTCCTTTCAAGCAAAGAAGAAGCATCTACCAAAGCAGAGATGTTTGAAAAAGGTGCTAATGATTATCTTGTAAAATTGCCCGATAAGATTGAATTGGTTGCCAGAATCAGGTATCACTCCAATGCTTACATCAATTTATTGCAGAGAAACGAGGCATATCTATCATTGGAAAAAAGTCAGAAGGCGCTTGCATCTGAGTTGAATAAGGCAGCAGAATACGTAATATCTCTTCTTCCCGAACCCATCAACAATAAAGGATTAAAGAGTGTGTGGCGATATATTCCCTCTGCACAATTAGGTGGAGATGCTTTCGGTTATCATTGGTTGGATGATAATCATTTCGCTATTTACCTGCTTGACGTCTGTGGACATGGCGTTGGGTCTGCACTGCTTTCGGTATCTGCCATCTCTATGCTGAGAAGTCAGATTTTATCCAATACAGATTTTAAAGACCCTGCAAGTGTGGCTTCGGCTCTCAATAATGCTTTCCAAATGTCTGACCATAATGGCTTATACTTTACACTCTGGTATGGAGTTTTCAATATCACTACAAGAGAATTAAAGTATATCAGTGGCGGACATCCACCTGCAATTCTGCTTTTTAGTGGCGGTAGTCAACAATTGATGAACGAAAATTTTATCATCGGTGGTTTGCCCGACTTCGAATATACTTCTTCGAGTACCATTCTTCCACTCAATTCCGATATTTATGTTTTCTCTGATGGAGTATATGAAATTGAGAAACCAGACCAAAGTTACTGGTCTTTGAGCGAACTTGAAGAATTTATTTCACAAAATAAATCTTCTGATGGCTCCGAAATTGACCAACTTTTAAATTTTGTTAAAGCTCTCTCTAATAAAGATATTTTAGATGATGATTTTTCGATGCTTAAACTAACAATTGAATGACAATCAAAAATATAAATTTATATACGGATAATTAAAGAAAAGCTGCTCAAATTAATGTGCAGATTTCACTTTTTTCTATTAGACACTTATTTCACATCTTCACAAATTTCCTCCTCCCTCGCCTATCGGCAGAGGGCTGGGGGGTGAGGTCGCTTGCATAAAGTTATTTGTGCTTGTGCTATTTGAGTTCTATAATTAGTGATGATAGTCGGGAGTGACCACTTAGCTGCAAATTTGCACTGTATTGGCTTATTTCTTTATTTCTTTGTTTGCCTACTATTGCAATAGTTGTGCATTCGTTTAGCGTAATATTGTTGAAATCGAGATAATCGTTTAAGTTTATCTCATTTCTTTTAAACAGTATTTGAAATGTTGATACAGAAAATGATTGATATAAGACATAGCTATTTGTGTTTTCGAGTATTTTAAGGATTTTATGAATATTATCATAGAAGTGTTCTTGTTTGTTATCGTTATAACTAAGAAGAATTGTATCCTTGATAATTACAGTAACGCATTTGCCTGCACTTCTGTCTGTTGATATTTTGGTTCCGTTGTTTGAGGGATTAAATGTATTTCGTACACTTACTGGTATTTTGTTTTCCACTGCTGGCTTTACTGTGTTTGGATGTATTACTTTGGCGCCAAAATAAGATAATTCTAATACTTCCGCAAAGCTAATTTCGGAAATAGTTTTTGCTTCAGGATTTATTTTGGGGTCCGCTGTCATTATTCCATCAACATCAGTCCAAATCTGTATCTCGGCTACTTGCAAATTATTTTGTTGGAGTGCGTAACCAATTATAGATGCAGAATAATCCGAACCACCTCTGCCAAGCGTAGTGGTATTATTTTGCTTATCGGATGCAATAAATCCCTGAAAAATATAAACTCCATTTTTACTTAATTCAAAAGATGAAAAGGCTTCAATAGTTTGTTGAAAATTTACTTCGGCAATATTAAATTTACTTTCGGTTTTGATGAATTGTCTCGAATCAAATAATGTAGCTGGCAAATCATTCGAATTAAAATATT
This sequence comes from uncultured Hyphomicrobiales bacterium, assembly GCA_964449505.1. Lineage (GTDB taxonomy): Bacteria > Bacteroidota > Ignavibacteria > Kapaibacteriales > UBA2268 > JBDHXE01. The sequence goes on from CAYUZZ010000212.1 coordinate 4,394, forward strand.
CAGTCACAATTTCTGTTGATATCAATTCACCAAAAGCCAGTGCTTTGTCGGTAATTTTGGGGGTTAACTCTCCAATATAGTTAATACCCACACAGAGTAATTCTAACTCTTCTATTTTGCTCATTAAAGATGCAAGTAGCTTATTTTTAATATTGACAAACAAATCAGAGATTATTTTTAGATGCATTTCTTTAATTTTTGTGATTATATCTCTGCTGGATTGCAAATTAGTAGAGGCATTATTGATTGCATGCAATATCAGGTCTGTTGTACCAGCGAAAGCGGATAGCACTACAATTTTAACTTCGGAATGGCATTCTTTTACCCTATTGCAAGATTCTTTGATAGCAATGGGAGTGCCAACAGAAGTACCACCGAATTTTAAAACTGTAATTTCCAATTTATAGTTCCACAAAAACAGACAAAT
>CAYUZZ010000213.1:0-2969 GCA_964449505.1 uncultured Hyphomicrobiales bacterium
AATTCCATCTACAGTGCCAACGTTTTCCATTAGTGCATAGATGGCTTCATTAATATAGGGTAATAAAATTCTATTTGATATAAATCCTGGATAATCATTTGCAGTGACTGGTGTTTTGCCTAATTTATTACATAAACCTACTATTTGCTCGTAAACTTTTTGGTTGGTTGCCAACCCCTTGATTACTTCTACTAATTTCATCATTGGAACAGGGTTCATAAAGTGCATACCGATTACTTGTTCAGGTCTTCTGGTATTTGCAGCTATTTCTGTGATTGAAATTGTAGATGTATTTGAGGCAAGTATTGCATTTGGATTAATTTTTTCATCTAAATCTCTGAAAATTTTGAATTTTAAGTCTTTATTCTCTGTAACAGCTTCAACTACTAAATCTGCATCCGCTGCATCACTAATTTTTGTAGTTGTAGTTATATTGGCAAGAGCTAAATCCATTGCTTCTTGAGTAATTGATCCTTTTTTCAATTGTCTTTCAAAATTCTTTTTAATGGTTGAAAGTCCTTTTTCTAAGGCGCTTTCAGCAATATCAGCCATTACAACTTTATAAGCGGAATGTGCAAATACATGAGCAATTCCATTGCCCATGGTGCCTGAACCAAGAACTAATACTTTATTGATTTCCATAATATCTCCCAAAAAATTTTATTAAATTTATTATCTTATTCCACATTATAATAGTTTCATTTTTTTATTATTGTTGCAGAAAATATCCAGTGAATAGTTTTTATTTTATTGATTGTTATAATCTATCAATAAATCATAAATATCTTGTTACCAATGATGGAAAATCCTCTTTGCAATTATTTGAGATTTTATCAAAGCGTCCTGGTCTAACTCGGGTAAATCATTTTTTTCTTTTAAATAGTCTATAAGAATTTCTGTAGATATATTACCAGTGAGTTGATCTTCAGCCATAGGACATCCACCAAAACCCATTATTGCTGAGTCGAAGTTTTGACATCCGCTCTGGTGTGCAGCGGCTATCTTTTCTAAAGAAGTTTCTTTTTGGGAATGCAAATGAGCCCCAAATTCAATAAATGGAAATTCCTTGGTCAGGTCGCTAAATAACGATTTTATTAATTCCGGAGTCGCAACCCCAGTTGTATCGGAGAGTGAAATATAATTTACTCCTCTGTCTATCAATTTTTCTATCCATGCAGCAACAATGTCAATATTCCATTCTTCTTTATATGGATTCCCAAATGCCATAGAAAGATATAGTACCATTTCTTTATTGTTTGCAATACAGATGTTACTAATTTCTTCAACCCTTCCAAGAGATTGAACTCTCGTTGAATTTGTATTTCTAATTTGAAATTCTTCTGATACTGAAAATGGGAAGCCTATGTAATCTATTTCATCAAATACAGAAGCCTCGTCAGCACCTCTCGTATTTGCAACTATTGAAAGTAATTGAGAATAGGAATTATCAATATCAAGTTTCTTAAGAACTTCAATTGTATCTCTCATCTGAGGAACTGCTTTTGTTGAAACAAAAGACCCGAAGTCAATAACGTCAAATCCTACTTTAAGTAGTGAATTTAAATATTGAATTTTCAATTCTGTCGGGATAAATTCTATTATCCCTTGCATTGCGTCTCTTGGACACTCAGTTAACTTTACCATCATCCTGCCTGATTAATCGTAGCATCCAATCATTCTTGCAATCACTAACCTTTGTATTTCAGATGTTCCCTCCCCTATCTCAAGTATTTTTTGGTCCCTATAAAAACGCTCAGCACCATATTCTCTCATTAATCCATATCCACCGTGAATTTGAACACAATGGTCTGCTGCCTTGTGAGCCAATTCCGAACAAAATAGTTTAGCAATCGCTCCCTCTTTTGTTATTTTTTCACCTGATTTCAACATATTAACCACATCATAAAGATAAGACCGTCCCATCTCCAACCCAGCTTCCAGATCTGCCAATTTAAATGCGTTGGCTTGATAAGTAGAAATTGGTCTTCCAAAGGTTTTCCTTTCTTTTGCATAATTTAATGCTAATTCGTAGGCACCTTGGGCAAGTCCTAAACTCATTGCAGCGATAGACAATCTGCCCTTGTCAAGAGTACCAAGCATTTGCTTGAAGCCATCACCCTTTTTGCCAAGTATATTTCCTGCCGCAACTTTGCAATCATGGAAATATAATTCACTTGTATTGGAAGCTCTCCAAAGCATTTTGCCTTTCATTGCCCTTACTTCAAATCCTGGAGTATTGTTGTAAACTATAAATGTGGTATATTCTTTTTTGCCATCTGGTTGTTGACCAGTAACGGTTAAAACAGATGAACCTAAAGTAATATCGGTAGAAGCATTAGTAATAAAAATTTTAGCCCCATTTATTATCCAGTCATCTCCCAATTGATAAGCTCTGGTTTTTGTGTTACCGGCGTCAGAGCCAGCGTCGGGTTCGGTAAGACCAAAACCCCATAGGTTGTTTACCATTTTTGGTAGCAGCTCTTCTTTTTGTTGTTGATTTCCAAAATTGAGAATTGGTCCTATACCAAGTGAATTGTGTGCTGCAACTGTTATTGCCTGCGAACTATCAACTCTTGCCAACTCCTCGACAACTATCAAAAAAGATAAATAATCTAAATTGGAACCGCCATATTCTTCGGGTATTGTGGCACCCAAAAAGCCTATATCTGCAAGTTGATTTGCCATTTCATAAGAAAACTGCTCGTTTTCGTCCAGTTCCATCGCCTTTGGTTTGATTACCTCTTCGGCAAATTTCCTGACTGTGTGTCTCAGTTGAATATGGTCTTCACTTAGATTTCTGTATAATGAAGTCATTATTTAATTAAATTATTAATAATACAAATTTACGAATCATTAAAATAATAATTTTATTTAAAAGAATAAAATTAAAATTACACACAGAATTGTTAATATTGCGTTAACATACTGTTAATTATGGACTTAGCTTATTTTTAATTTGGAAATTATAT
>CAYUZZ010000213.1:2979-4804 GCA_964449505.1 uncultured Hyphomicrobiales bacterium
ATATGAATTGTGTTAGTTTTGTATAAAATAATTATAAAATATGATAAAATCAGTAAAAAGTAGTTTCATTAGTTTGGACGTTAAAATTTGTAGAAGTATTTATCAGTACTCCGAAAAATATTACGTGGACAGATTAATGTATTATTTTTCAAAGAGTGCTGATGGTGTCTGGTACTTTTTTTTGGGATTATTCATTGTTTTGTATAATTTTAAGATTGGAACTAAATTTTCTTTAATTGTTTTGATTGCGTTCGTATTGGAAATAGCTTTACAAAAATTGATAAAGTTATTTGTTAAAAGAGAGAGGCCCGGCTGGGTGATTGATGGGATTAGCTTCTTAATTAATCCTCCAGATAAATTTTCTTTTCCCTCAGGGCATACAGCCGGTGCTTTTTTAATTTCTACTGCCTTTGTATTTTTTTTCCCAGAGATTTCGCCTCTGTTTATATTTTGGGCGTTTTTTGTTGGAATATCGAGAATATACAATGGGGTGCATTACCCCAGTGATGTTTTAGCCGGTGCATTCTTAGGTGTTTTTTCTTTCTACACAATTTTAAAAATCTATTTATTACTTTTTTTGAGCCCATTTATTTAACTTAGTTGAATAATTATCTGGAGTTAACTGTGGGCTATCATACATTCCAGCTTCGTGTCTTTGACGAAATGCTTCATATAAGCTTACTGCACAGGCAACTGAAATGTTTAAACTTTGTATCATTCCAACTTGTGGAATTAAAAAATTCCCGTCTGCCTGATTTACTGCCAATTCAGAAACGCCAAAGTGCTCATTTCCAAATACAATAGCAATTTTACTTGTAAAATCAATTTCATACAAAGGAACTGATTGGGCGGACATGTGCGTTGTATAAATTTTAAATCCATCTTTTTTTATTTCTTCAAAACATTCTTTTACTGATTTGTACTTTTCTACTTCAATCCATTTTGAAGCACTTGCCGAGCTACTGGATTTCAACTTGGGAAAGGGTTGGCTTCCATCATAAATTAAATAAACTTTGCTAACTCCGGTAGCATCGCAGGAACGAAGACAAGCAGACAGGTTATGTGGGTCTATAATATTTTCGAGGACTACCGTTAAAGTAGTTTGTCTTTTATCAAGGGTTCGCTTTAATCTTGTTATTCGTTCATCTGTAAGGAAGCTTGTATAATCAATTGACATGGTTTAATAAAATTCTTAAATTAAAATCCAAAAATAATATAATTTATTGAATATCGTTGCTTCATTGTATCATTTTATATGGATCTAACTAAATGAAAAAGATTTCGCTAATTATTATTTTCTTACTTTCTATTCATACAATTTCATTAGCACAAACTGATTTTAACGTCAGGGTGATAGCCAATAATCTCGATACCCCTTGGGAAATTCTCTGGGGACCAGACAATTATATTTGGATGACAGAGAGGTATGGTCGAATAAGTAGAATTAATCCCATTTCAAGACAATTACAATCTTTAGTAATTGTTGATGAAGTTTTTGAAGATGGGGAAAGGGGTATGATGGGATTGGCTCTACACCCCGACTTTACTAATAATCCGTATGTATATGTAGTTTATAATATTGGCAATGATAACTCAAGTTCAAAGATTAAGGTTGTCAGATTTATTTTTGATGGAAATATTCTAAAAGAACCCATTACTATCATTGAAAACATTCAAGGTTGGTGGAATCATAATGGTTCGAGGCTATGGATTACTGATGATTTAAAATTATTTGTAACTGTCGGGGATGCAGCCAACACAAAGAATTCTCAAGATTTAAATACTCTAAATGTTCTATTACTTGGATATGGTGGAGCTGGACATC
>CAYUZZ010000214.1:0-3407 GCA_964449505.1 uncultured Hyphomicrobiales bacterium
TAGAATTAGAACAAGAGTTACAGTCAATAGCATCTGATTCCTATGATTAAAAGGAAGGAGTAAAGGCATTTTTGGAAAAAAGGAATCCTATCTTTATAGGGAAATAATTAATTTGAAAATAAATTAGGCAATTAAATGATAAATTTCAATAAACATATAAAAATTGCTGTAATCGGTGCTGGTGCAATGGGAAGCGGAATTGCTCAGGTGGCTTCTACAGCAGGGCATAACGTTGTTATATACGATAATAGTGAGGGAGCTTTATCGAAATCTGCTGATAATATGCGTTCAACAATTCGAATGTTGACCGAAAAAAATAAGTTAACTGAAGAGAATGCTGATTCTATTCTAAAACATCTTCAATTTACAAGCAAACTCTCCGATTTGTCACAATGTGGACTTGTTATTGAGGCAATTATTGAAGATTTGGATACAAAGAAAAAGCTATTTTCTCAGTTAGATGAAATAGTTGATGATAATTGCTTCTTGGCTACCAATACTTCTTCCCTACCAGTTGTGGCTGTTGCTTCAGGTAGTCGCCATCCCAAAAGAGTAATAGGATTGCATTTTTTCAATCCTGCTCCTGTAATGAAATTAGTAGAGGTTGTTCCAGCACTTACTACCGATAAGAATATAAGCGAATTATGTTTTAATTTGATGAAAGAATGGGGGAAAACACCTGTTTATGCTAAGGATACACCAGGATTTATTGTTAACAAAGTTGCAAGACCGTACTATGGTGAAGCACTTAAAATTTATGAAGAAGGAATTGCCGATTTTTATACAATTGATAAGGCTATGAAATCCATAGGGAACTTTAAAATGGGACCCTTTGAACTTATGGACTTGATAGGCAATGATGTTAATTACAAAGTAACCGAAACTGTGTTTAAAGATTTCTATTACGACCAGCGTTATCGTCCTTCCATTACTCAGAAACGCTATGTGGAAGCTGGTTGGCTGGGTAGAAAAACTAGCATAGGTTTTTATAATTATCACGAACCAGACATGAATATGAATTCTGAAAATGATTTCGAATTACTTAACGATATTTTTTATAGAATTATTGCGATGTTGATAAACGAAGCTGCTGACACTTTGATGATGGGTATTGCATCTAAAGATGATATTGAAACATCAATGAAGCTTGGTGTGAATTATCCCAAAGGATTGTTCGAATGGGCAAATGAATTGGGGATAGAAAGTATCGTCAAAAAGCTTCAGTCTTTAAGCGAAAAATATAACGAAGACCGTTATAGAGTTTGCCCCTTGCTAAAAAATATGGCTATAGTTCATAAACAATTCTAATCAGCTCGAATATTTTTGAATTTTGAAAATGATAGAATTCAATAAAAAACTGGATAATCCACAATGAATTGTCCAGTTTTTTTTAAATCAACTTATCTAAATTCCTATTTTGATTTCATATTTGCAGATTCCTGATAGGCTTTGCATTCCTTCAGCGTCATATTGAATTCAACATCATTATAACCATCTTTCACAACAAGTATTGTATAAGTTTGTGGAGCGGTAAGCCCCTCTTTTCCAAAAAATCCGTCATTGTTGGTATAACCATCTGCAATTATCTGACCGTTCAACTTAATATATACTTTTGCACCAACGATAGGGGTTTTGGAATCAAAATCCTTGGCGATAATCTTAAGAATGGCTGTATGACAAGTATCCGATAATTTAACTAATGTTTTGGTAATTTCTTTACTTTCATTACAGTCAAATTCTGCAGCGAATTCTTGTGATTTGTAATGTTCACTAATTATATCAACGCCATATTTCCCTTTGCAAATACCATCGAAATATGCATAACCATTTTCGGTAAGTTTATACTGAATCATGGTGCTATTTTTCCATAATCTGACTTTGACATTGTTAATCAATTCACCATTTTCGTCTTTAAGCCAAACTTTTAACTTGCCATGGCAACAAGTGTCTGCATTCTCTTTCTTAGCCAACAACTTCTCGAATTCTATTGTTTGATTACAATTTACTTCAAATTGAAATTCCTGTGTTTGATAATGTTCATGGACAATTGACACTCCATAGCCACCGCTACAAATACCATCAATAACGACAGGATTTGTTTCGGATGCTTTAGTTTTGTAAATTGCTCCACCCTTCCATATTTTAACTGTAGCACCTTTTATAAAATCTTTGGTATCTTTATCATATAGATATATAACAAGTTTATTATTACAGCAGGTATCTTCCGCAATTTTTTCAAGACCATTTTCCAGGCTCAAAGTATCACAACCAGATACGCTAAGGTCTCCTTCAATTACTTTATATCCATTTTTATAAGTTCTAAACCAATAGGAGCCATCGCAAACTTCAGTAAACACAACGTAGCCGTAATGGTCGGTATATTTTTTGGATACAAATCCATTATTGTTTGCCAATTTAACTTCAGCTTCTTTCAACACATCATTGGTAGCCTTATCAAATACTTTTACTTTGATAACATTACAGCAATTCTCCCCATGATTGGATACTAAATTAACTTCGAAAACTTTAGTTGAACAGGAATCAATTCTAAAATCTTCTTCTACTACTTTATAACCTTCGTAGGCAACCCTAATCCAATAAGAACCGGTACACACACTATCAAAAACGACTGTTCCAGAAGAGTCAGTTTTCTTAATTATTCTAAATTCATTTTTAGTGGCTAATTTAACTTCGGCGTTATGAATGGCTTCCCCGCTTTTGGCATCTTTCACAATTACTTTGACAATATTGCAACAATCCTCATCTTTACTCAAAACAATTGGAAGCTTTCCCTTCATCATCTTTGTTGCAGCCATTTTGTATGTCATTTCCCAATGACCATATCCATCAAGAGAAGCAGAAATATTAAGATTCTGGACAGATTCGGGTACTCCAAATAAGCTAAACAAGCCCTGCGAATCAGTTGTATCAACAGATAATACTTCATCGTTAGTGAAAGCCTTTAATATAACTCCTGGCATTGGTGTTCCGGCGTCATCAGTCACATAGCCTTCAACGTCAACTAAATTACCTGCTTTATTTGATGAATCCTCGCAGGAATTTATAAACATTAGCAAAAATATTGTGAATACTAAAATAGTAATTTTTTTCATCCCAAGTTCTCCGAATAATTTTAAAATCTACTATTTATATCTACGAAGTATAAAATATATTTTTCAAAAATAATTTTTAAGTACACTTATTTTAAAATCATAATTGGTTCATTGAAAAACAATCCAGAATCTTTGATGAAAATTCTATAAGAACCCGTTTGTAAAAATGAAGTATTTATAATATAAGTATTGTTACAGTCGCAAAGTCTGGAATATTTAAAATTTGAGACCTCACAAGCGCTTTCATCGAATAATTGTAATTTAAAATCTCCCAGTAATTTATCGCTATCAAAA
>CAYUZZ010000214.1:3417-4797 GCA_964449505.1 uncultured Hyphomicrobiales bacterium
TTTAGCCGGATTGGGGTATATGGTGCCTTTTTCTGTATTTTCTTCCATTGTTCCCGATGGCTCTAATCCTACACCATAAAATGTCATTCTTTTTGTTTCCCCATAATAAGAGCTACTATAAATATCCACGGGGCGAGATAATGTACCGGCCCGTTTAGGTGAGAAGGCAACTTTTATATCAACTTTCTGATTTTGCACTAATGTGTATGGAGGCTTAAAATCAAGTATCTGGTATGCGCTGTCGTTATTAATATAAATTTTCAAATCTTTTATTTCCAAAACTCCACCTCCAGAATTTTCAAGAGTTAAATTCTTTTCAATAGTTTTACCTATTTCTATCTCACCGAATTCTAATGTTTCCACAACTGCAAGTTCAGGTTTGGGACCATCACCCCATCCTATTATGTTTATGGTATTTTGCTGAGAATTAAATCCATTTGAGGAAATTCTAAATTTACCAACATAAGAGATATATTCAAATGGGTGAAATGATATATTAATAACTTTTGATTCTCCTGCAGATAAACTGAATGGAAGACTAATACCATCGAGTTTAAATACTTCATTAGGGTTCAACAAAAACGAAATATTGGACACAGTTAATTCCTCTTCTCCAATATTTTCAATAATTATTTCTTTCACTTTAGGAGTATCGATATGAACAGTGTCAAAATCAAGAATTTCAGTTGATAGGCTTATTATAGGTTTGGGTTCGAATCCAAAACCATATAAATCGTATTTACGTAGTTTACCATTTGAAGCATTTGAAAATATTTCAATTTTTGCATTATAATTAGCTCTTTGGTCAGGAGTAAATTTAACTTTCACCTCCTTTCTCTCTCCCTTTGTTATAATAAATGGAGCAGGATTGGTAATAATTTCAAAAATAGCACTATTTAATTTAATTGAATCTACTTTTAAATTTGGAAAATCGTCAACGGTATCTGGAAATTTTATATAGAAACTTAGTTCGTTTGATTCTCCTTTATTAACTTTACCAAAATCGAGGAAAGTGGATTCAAAGGCAATATTAGGTGACAATAAATCCTGGTTTGCTGTCCAGGTATCAAGGAATTTATAAGAAGAAGAGTCAATTCCGAGATAAGTATTAATTGGTAAATCATAAAATTTAGATTCTGGGAAACCAGGCATTTGCCATCTGATAATAACAGAATCAACCCTATTTCTTTGACCAATACCTGCTAATTGAATAAATGACTGCTGATTGGCAAAGTGCCCTATACCAGCTTGCAAATCCCTCATTTGACAAAGACCTTCCGACCATATATGGATTCGACTTCCAATACCAGACCTATTGCTACCTTTTGGTGGATTTAGTTTCATTCCTATCCAATTATTTTTATTTCCAATATTATTTTC
>CAYUZZ010000215.1:0-4766 GCA_964449505.1 uncultured Hyphomicrobiales bacterium
TAGTTGTTTGGATGTAAAAATAAGGGAACAAATAGCCATGATTACTAAAAATAATTCTCTAAGAAAAGACAAATTATGATTTTGTTCAATGATAGGGATTGCATTAGAATTTATAAAGGCTACAGCAAGAATTACTCCTGCCAGCCAAATAAAATTCATCTTTCCGCTAATTTTTATCTTAACATTATTTTCATGGTCAAATTGTTTGGCGTTAGTGCTTTCCTTTTTCCAATAATATCTATCAACAATATAGTAAATGGCTATAAGTAAGAAATTAGTGAAGAGCCACTCCTTCCATAATTGAGCAAACCATAGGAAATGAGCACCACGCAAATACATCATAAATAATGGTGGATCGCCCAATGGCGTCAATAAACCTCCGCAATTAGCAACTATCGCAATAAAAAAAAGAATAGTATGGGATTTGAACTCTCGTTGAAGATTTGTCTGTATCAACGGTCTTATCAAAAGCATTGCGGCACCCGTAGTACCGATTAAAGATGCCAATATTGCACCAAGAATCAAAAACATTGAATTAATTTCCGGTTTTGCTTCTATGTCCCCCTGTACAAAAATACCACCTGTGATGACAAACAATGAGCCCAGTAAAATTAAAAACGGTAAGTAGTCATATACAACTGAATGTAGCAATTCAATTGATAAGCCGCTTATTATCAGATAAATTATGGTTGGAATACCGAGTAATAAAGATACAATCAGTTTATTAATATTCTTTTCCCAAAAGTGCCCAGCAATTAGGGGTAGTATAGCTATTGATAGCAACATCAACAGAAAGGGGATTAAAGACCATAGCGGGATATTATGAAAATTTTCCATTATTTATCTATATACTTCATTTAATATGTTCAACAAAAGTAAGAATTTATCTAAATATAAAAATTAATCTTTATTTTTGATAACATAAATTATAATATTTTTATTTTTCTACATAGATTTTGATGAGATTAAACGAATTAAAACAGCTATTTTTAGATATTTTGCCATACTTTCTAAGTAAAAGTGATGATGAAGCTATTGTAAAGTTAAGGAATGGAATTATTGATAAAATTTATTACATTAGCCTAATTTTTGGCGGCATAAGCTACTTATTTTCCTCCTTGGCGTACTTCGGTCAGGGTTCCTTCAACAAAATAGTTTACTTAGGTGTTATCTATATTTATTTTTCTATTTTATTTTTTGTAAAAAAAATTTCATATAGTTTCAAAGGAATTTCAATCTCCTTGATTTTACTGCTTATTGGAATTATTTTGATTTTAGAAAAGCATTCATTTCCTGCAGGAGTTGTTTGGCTTACTATTTTTCCTGTAATTTCGATTGTTTTTATTGGCAGAAAAAGCATTGTATATAGCTTGGCTACCAATATTGCGATATTCTTGATTATTGGTTTAGCTATAGAATACAGAACTTATTATTTCGAACTTAATGTTGATTTTTTAGATATTAACTCATGGTTAGCTATTACATCAGCATCTTTTTTGCTGTCCTTGATGCTTGCTTTTCTTTTTTCATATTTAGTAACTTCATTAAATAAGACGCTGATTGAAGAGCAGAAAATTACTGAACTATATAAAAATGAATTAAGGAATACATCAGAATTAGTAAACCATTTAAAAGATGAAATAGAAGTAAGAGCAAGAACAGACAAAGAATTAGTCAAAATAAACCATAGATTAAAGGTTGCTCAAAATTACGGTCAAGTTGGTTTATGGGATTTTAACATTTCAGAAAAAGTTTATTGGTTTTCCGAGCAATCTTTATCGATTCTTGGCTTTGATAAGCAACAAGAATTTGTACTCTTGTCCGAATTAGAAAATTCAGTTCATCCCAATGACTTAGAACAAAAAAGGAAAATTTTTTCTCAAGCTATTCATTTTGGAGAGCCATACAAAACCAAATTCAGAATAATTGACTCTACAACAAAAAATACCAAATGGATATATTCGATTGCAGATAATTATATTGACGATAATGGCGTTAAATTTCTGGTTGGGTCTTTGAGAGATGTTACAGAAGAAATTTTGATGACAGAAGCTCTTCATAAATCAGAACTTTGGTTTAAGAATATTTTCGATAATGCACTTGACGGTATCTATCTAATTAAAGATTATAAATATATTTTAGTAAACCAAGCTGGTAGGGAACTTTTTAAAGTTTTAGATAATCAGATAATCGGCTCGACACCTTACGCATATTCCCCAGAATTTCAACCTGATGACATTGACTCCAAAACCAAAGCTAAATACCTTATTGACAAAGTGATTGCTGAAGGTTATTTGAAATTTGAATGGCTGCACAAAGACAGCAATGATAATATTTTTTTAGTGGAAGTTAACCTAAGTTCTTTTATTTATGAAACTGAATATTATGTATTAGCAGTTTTAAGAGATATTACTGAGAAAAAGAAATATGAAACAGAAATAATGGATTTAAATGCAGAGCTTGAACAAAGAGTAATTGATAGAACTATTAGTTTAAATCAAACTCTTGAAGAATTTAAATACGAAAATGAAGAACGCAAAAGAACGCAAGAAGAACTATACAGGTTGCAAGACGAATTAATTTATTCTTTATCCAAAGCTCAGGAATTAAATAACCTTAAATCTAAATTTATTCAAATGGCTTCTCACGAATATCGTACTCCTCTTACAGCAATTTTGTCTGCCACATATTTACTTGAGGTGAATAAAGATTCGAATGACAGAATTACAATTTCGAAAAATATCGAGATAATTAAACAATCAGTAATTCAAATGACTAATTTGATGGAAGAAATCTTCGAACTTGAAAGTGCTGATAAAAGCAATTATAATTTGAATATAACAAAAGTCGAAATTGTAAACTTCATTTACTCTATAGCCAAAGAAGCCAAGACTGGAATGAATTTTATTTCAAATATCAACATCAGTAGTTCTCAGAAAGAAATTATTATAAATTCCGACCCAAGTGCATTACGCAGCATTATCAGCAAATTGATAAATAATGCTATTAAATATTCCAATGAAACCGTAATAGATATCGAAATAGAGGCAGACAAAGATAATTTGTTTATAAAAATCACTGATGCCGGAATTGGGATTCCATCGGCAGATTTAGAAAATATATTTGAAATGTTCTACAAATCATCTGTTACAACACAAAATAAAGGCGTTGGGTTGGGGCTCACTATAGTTAAAAAATATATTGACTTGCTGAATGGGAAAATTAATATTAAAAGTGAAATCGGTGTTGGTACCGAAGTTATAATCTCCATTCCAAAAGATTGCCAAACATAATTTTAATTAGTTTATCACTTATCTATTATTCCTTCACATTAAGAAATAAAAATTAGAAAAAATATTAAATTGATAATTTGGTTATCACAAATATTATAGCTAAATTGTTATATTGTTGAAATGTTAAAATTTAATTTCGTACAAGCTAAAGTATAATATTTTGTTAACTTAATTATTAAACTGATACTACATGGTTTTTATTACTAAATACATATATTATCTGATTTTCATAGCTAATGTTAGTTGGTTGTATGCTGCCGGGATAGATTCCACAAATCAAAAAAAATATCAGATAGGGGCATTAAGTGGTTTTAATTATATTTCGCACAGCACTAATTTACCAATAATTTGGGGAAATAGTTCTTGTGGTAATTTTACTGACGGAGAAAGTTGGGGCTATCTTTTGGGACTATCTGGTAGCTATAATATTTACAAAGGTATTATTTTTGTTGATGCCCGCCTGATTTATCAAAGTGTACCAATTGATTTGGCCTTAGTCAAATCCGATTTCCGTGTGTTTAATCCTTTGCAGAGAATTTATGAACCCTTAAATCTTAGGAATCAATTTACTTCTGAAATGACCTATATATTTTTAGAGCCTGGTATAATTATCAAACCATTTATAAATATTCCACTAAAAGCAAGAATAGCCGTTAATTTGGGCAATCCAATTGTTGAAAATTCCTATTCTTCAAGTGAGGAAATTGTATCCCCGAGATTTTTCACTTTTGACGATCTCACCCAAAAGCATATAACTCAGCAAGGTAAGCTCAATAATGCCGGTACGTCTATATCGGCACTTGGCGGTTTGACTTATGAACATCATATAGGCAAAGATTTATACCTTAATTTTGAGCTTTATTACTCCTATCCATTGAACTCTAATTTGAACGATTATACATGGGAAGCTTCTAAAATAGGCACTAATATATCATTAAATTATGCTTTCGATTTCGAACACGAGAATATTCCTCCAATCATAATTAAAGAGCCCGAAAAAGTTGAAGAATCAATTGTTGATGCAAGTCCTATACCTAAAAATGAATCACCTGAAATGGAATTAACGCCTGGAACTCTGAATATTTTAGAAACAGTAGTTACCCAAACATATCCTTTGTTACCCTACTTATTTTTTGATAGCTTGTCTTATGTGCTCGATGAGAAATATCTAAAAAATAATTCTATAGATTTTGACGAGAAGAATGTTCCAAAAGAAGCTTTGAGCATATATTATTCATTACTAAATATAATTGGTGACAGACTGAAAAAAGCTAAAGATTCAAAAATTCAAGTTATAGGAATGACTGATGGCAAAGAATTACCCGAACTAAGCCAGAGGTTGGAATTAGCAACAAAAAGAGCAGAAAATGTAAAAAAATATCTTGTTAATTCGTTCAATTTATCTCCCCATCAAATCGAAATAAGTGCAAAAGATGTACCAGAAATGCTAACGAGTATTTCTCATAAAGAGGG
>CAYUZZ010000216.1:0-4761 GCA_964449505.1 uncultured Hyphomicrobiales bacterium
CTTGTAAGGTTCCACATTTATCGTTGACAAAGCCCCCTCAAATTCTATCAAAACTACTTTTCCATTGTTTGATTTTGGTGTAAATACATATTCATTTGCATGAATTTTCTTGAAGTCAGTAAAATTACTTGTAGATAAAGCTGTTTCCGCATTAATAAAGCAGTATGAATCGTTTGGAAATTTAATTGAAAACTTGGCAGCCCCAGAATTGATAACAATCTTGGTGGTATCCATCAAATTTCCTAATTTAAGAGTTATACTGGCAGCACCTGCATCAATCGACATTTTCCTTACTTTTATTTTACTCAAGTCCATTGTTAATTTGGAGGCTCCACCACTCAAGTCGATATTATAAACTGGAATTCTACTTAGTTTTATTTCAGATCTCGTACCATTATTTCCCTCATTTTCCGCAGGTCCCACAGTAATATCTACATTTTTTAAACTATCGTTAACTGAATTTTCATTCATAACGAGTGTTTTGGAATTAGTTTGAACTAATGTCTCTTTATCATCACTATCTGTAATAATAAGTGAACTTGCACCAGCGGATATATCAAGATTCACAATTCTAATGTTAGAGTCTATTCCAATACTTTCCTCCGTATTGAAGCTGACGTTTACATTCTCATCATCAAAAAACTCGAAATTAGTAACAGCTTTTTGTGCCGAGAACATTGTGGATACAATTATCAAAGCGAGTAATACTCCAGATAGCGATGAAAGTATATATTTTAGAACGGTTGGAATTTTTAGAATTGCTATTCCCCATATTATAAGCAAAACGGGCCAAAAATTAATTATTTCGGATATTTCTATCGTTAACAATCCAAGATTATTAATCAACATAAATATTCCCAAAAAAATCAGGAAAGAACCCCAGAACAACGTGCTCGCTTTCATTTTAACTATCCCTCCTATTTTGAGAAAAATGCTTGTATAGCACCGAACCACCAATGATAATCAAGATTATCGGAATAATTTTGTCAAAATCGAAATCAGGTATTAATTGATTAAGGAATAATAGAAAACCAATAGAAATTAGAATAATTCCACCGAGCAATTTTCTGTCATTTCTGTTATTCTGAGTTAATTTAGATTCTTCAAAATCAGGGTCTAAATTCTTCATATTAATATCTTCGGGATTAGATTCGTTTTTAAACTCCGAGTCCCATTCAAAATCATTCATAGGAACAATAATCCATAATACGATATATGCAATAATACCAATACCATAAGCAATTGTTGTGATAATAAAAAGTGCTCTTACTATGACGGGGTCAATTTCAAAATAATCAGCCAAGCCAACTGAAATTCCTCCTATCATTTTACCTTTTCTACTTCTATATAACTTTTTGGACATTTTTACCTCAGTTTTATTAAAATCTTTTTTTACTTACTTTGAATACGCAAATTTATATATTAATGTTTCAATTAAGTCACAAAAAAAAGCACAGATTGAAAACCTGTGCCGAAATACTATAAAAAATTCTAAACTATTAATGGAGTACTTTTTGAAACTTCGTAATCGCCCAATCAATTTCGTCTTTTGTGATTACTAATGGAGGAGCAATACGAATTATCACTTCGTGAGTATCTTTGCATAGAACGCCTTCCTCTTTTAATTTTTCGCAATATGGTCTTGCTTTTTCTTTTAACACTAAACCAATCCAAAGACCAGCACCACGAACTAATTCAATTTTGTCAGATTGAATTTCACGTAATTTGGAAACGAAATATTCTCCCATTTCATAAGAGCGGGTTATTAAATTTTCTTCCTCGATTACTTGGAGAGCTTTTACGGCCACCGCAGCACCTAATGGGTTTCCACCAAAAGTGGATCCATGCTCACCAGGTTTAATAACCAGCATAATTCTTTTGTCTGCCAATACAGCAGAAACAGGATAAAAGCCTCCTGACAAAGCTTTTCCAATAATTACTATATCCGGGCGAACACCCTCGTAATAGTGAGCGAATAATTTACCGCTTCTGCCAAGACCAGATTGAATTTCGTCGCAAATAAACAACACATTATTGTCTTTACAAACCTGCTCAACAGCCTTCAAATATCCTTTGGGAGGAATTACTATACCACCTTCGCCCTGAATTGGTTCAATCAATACAGCAGCTGTATTTGGATTTATTTTAGATTTCAAATCTTCAATATTTCCATATTCGTGGAAAGGGAATGCTTCTTTGCAATATGGTCCAAAACCTTTGTATGAATCGGGGTCATCAGAAAAACCTACAATTGTTGTTGTTCTGCCATGGAAATTGCCAGTTGCCACAATAATTTCGGCTTTATTTTCTTCTACACCTTTTACATCGTAAGCCCACCGCCGAGCTAATTTTATAGCAGTTTCCACAGCTTCGGCTCCAGAATTCATAGGCAGTGACATTTCATATCCAGTCATTTCATTTAACTTTTTATAAAGCATAGGCAATTTATCATTTCTAAATGCTCTCGAAGTAAGAGTAACTTTAGCCGCCTGCTCTACAAACACTTTGTATATTTTTGGATGGCAATGCCCTTGATTTACAGCCGAGTAAGCTGCAAGACAATCGAGATATTTTTTCCCATCAACATCATATACCCAACAACCCTCGGCATGTTGGACAACAACATCCAATGGATGATAATTATGAGCACCAAGTTGGTCTTCTACTTTAATAAAATCCTGTGTATTCATACTTTTAATATTTATAAGTTAGTAAAAAATTAATTTTCATCAAAAAGAATACTAAGCATAGCCATTCTTACATATAAGCCATTTTTTGTTTGGCGGAAATAAGCTGCACGGGGGTCTCTGTCCACTTCAGGGTGTATTTCAACTGAACGGGGGAGAGGGTGCATAATAATAGAATCATATTTCATCAGTTGCAGCACATTTGAATTTATATTATATATAGACAAATCAATGTTCTTGCTTTGTAGTCTGTTCTTATCAATTCTGGTTTGGTAAACTACATCAACCTTCTGCATAATGTTCTTTGTACTGTTAGTCAATTCGTAACTAACATTTCTTTTATCGAGGTATTCCAATATGTCCTGTTTAATTTGCAATTCATCTGGTGCAATAAAGTACAATTTAATCCTATCGTATTTTGCCAATAAATAAGCAAGTGAACGAACAGTTCTTCCATTATCTAAAGCACCAATAAATGCAACTGATAGACCATCAAGAGTTTTGGTTTCGTTATATATGGTATATAAGTCTAACATGGCTTGCGTTGGATGCTGGCCACCAGACCCATCACCTGCATTAATAATTGGGACAGAAGACACAGCTGCAGCACGTTTTGCTCCGCCTTCCTCGATATGTCGCAATACTATTGCATCACAATAGCTACCGATAATTCTAATCGTGTCTTCCAATTGTTCGCCCTGAACTTCAGAAGAGAATTCTTGGGCTTGCTCAGTATTTAGAACTCTACCGCCCAAGCGATACATTGCAGCTTCGAAGGAAAAACGAGTTCGTGTAGATGGCTTATAGAATAAATTAGCCATAATTTTATTCCTATAATCGCTGGTTCCACCTTTGGCAACAACTCTTTTCATAAGCTCGGTTCTTTCGAATAATTCTTTTATTTTTGGAACAGTGAATTGCTGTGATTCAAGAATATGATTTAATACCATAAGTTTTTCCTTTTTAATGAATTAATTCATTATCATTTTCCAAAGTTCCATCAATATAAGAATTAACGGCTTCTTCGATGCTTTTAATTTTTGTCAAGTATGTTTTAAATTTTGTTCTTTTCAGATTTTCTTGCATTCCCATGCCCATTCCACCTGAAATTAGAACATCACAATCTTTAATCAATTCAATTAAATCACCATGGAAATCTCTTCCTCCACCTGCTCCTTTATTTCCTTTTTCAATCATTCCCAAACCCATAGGTTGATTCCCGTGGTGAGAATGGTCATGGTCGTGATTATGATGATGATCGTGATCATCGTGTTCTGGGAGCGAAATATAATTAATATCAGCAACCTTGCTGTCCACTATATTATAGATAGCAAAAAATTTAGAACGACCGAAGTGTTTGCTAAGGTCTTTCTTATTATTTGTTGGAATTGCAATTTTATAATTCATAACATTATCCTTTAAAGTGTTTACTAATATCTTTTTTGTTGTTTGTTACGATAGCAATTTTATAATTCATAATATTATCCTTTAATATGAGTGCCGGCTTTTTCTTCTAATGCATCGTCCAAATATTCATAAGAAGTTATGATGGCATGCTTTCCACCATTCTTTATAAATTTAATCACAGATTCAACTTTTGGACCCATACTTCCTGCAGGAAATTGTCCATCAGCTTGATGTTTTTCCAATTCTTCAATTGATATATTTCTCAATCCAATCTGATTTGGTTTTTTATAATTTAAATATACTTGATCTGCGTCAGTGCTTATTATAAATAAATCAACATCAAGGTTGTTTGCAAGAAGTGCAGATGAGCGGTCTTTATCAATTACTGCTTCGCTACCAGTGATAATTCCATCTCCGTGGTCAATTACAGGAATTCCACCACCTCCAAGTGCAATTACAACTAATCCCAAATCAATTACTTTTAAGATAGTATTCAACTGTAATACCTTAATGGGTTCTGGCGATGGCACTACTCTGCGATATCCCCTCGATGCATCTTCAATTATATTCCACCCCAGAGTTTTCATTTTCTGATCAGCCACATCTTTTGTATAAAATGGACCAATAGGCTTTGTGGGTTTTTTAAAAGCTGCATCTTCGGGATCGA
>CAYUZZ010000217.1:0-4759 GCA_964449505.1 uncultured Hyphomicrobiales bacterium
ATATATATCATTTATCAAGATTCAATGCTCATTCTTAGTTATGATGCTTGATAACTTTTGCTAATTCTTTAAAACCCAAGTTCCGCATTAGAAAAAATGTTATATTTGCGAAATTATTTTCTAATGCATAGGATCAGGAGAAAATGTCTATGAACTTTGATATATCCTTTACGAACAAGGAAGTAACACCTCGGTGTGATATGATTTTTCTAAAGCAAATGTTGAATAAAATGTCATTTAGGACTGTAATTGAAAATTGTCCTGATTTAACAGTATCAGTATCTAATCGGTTACATAAAATATACACAATTATATAAAATTTTATTTCCCGCATTTGGTGTGGTGCAAACAGATTTTTACATACCGAAATAGCTAAGCACTATCCAGCATTATCAAAGATTATTGATTGGAAACTAGCCCTCGGACAAGATGCTTACAAACGATTCTTTTCGAAGTTCAATCAAGTTAGCAACCAGAAAGTAAGCGATTACTTTTATACATGTGTATTTGCTAATCTTCAATTCACCTACTTTACATTAGATATAGATTCATCGCTAATGACTCGTTATGGAGAACAAGAAGGTGCTAAGTAAGGATATAATCCTTGGAAAATAGGATTCGCTAAATAATCTGACGTTTGTTTAAAATGGTAATTGCTAAGATAAATCCCCACTTCGACAAGCTCAGTGCATAGCCTTTATCTCCCTTTAAAAAAGAGATACGAGCTATGCGAGTGGGGGAATATTTGATTTTATAGTTATAAGTGATTTTTTCCCGAACTCTGTTAATTGGAAGAGCAATAAAAACCTCTAATGAGTAATTGGGATTTACAAAAAAAGGGGTTGTCCTTCTTCAAGAATAACCCCTTTACTTTGTATTTTATTGCACTACTTATTTAATGCAACCTTCGCTATATATGATTTTCCACCAATTATAACTCGGAAAATATAAGTTCCGTTATTAAATTTACTTAAATCAAAAGTAAAATCTGAAATAGAATTTACCAAACCATTATGCAAAATAGCCTCTACATTCCCATTAATATTACATAATTCAATTTGTAACGATTTATTTATAGTATTTACATTTGATTCTATACTTAGATTAATTATTCCATTACTTGGATTCGGATATGCCTTTATTGGAACTCTTGATTCAATTATTTGTTCTTCAACATCAGTAGCTCCTCTACCATAACCAGTAGATAAAACCGTAAATGGATCAATTTTTCCTGAATCTAATTCAAATGCTAATAAATCCAATGCTTGACCATTCTTCTGAGGTGTAAATTCAATTACTCCCACATAGGTGTGGTGTGGTGGCAAATAGTGAATATCATCCAAATAATTAACGGAAAACCCATTAACATTAATTATATCTTCAACCGAATCAATTGTTTGAGCTTTGTCGGTATTGTTATGATAGGCAAACAAAAGTTCTCTTGTAGAACCAACATCAACGGTATCAAATTCCACATTTATATTTTTGATTTCTTGTAGAACAGGATTATTAATTTTATTAATCTTTGATACAATTATCGGTGCTTGAGAATATGCAACAGTACCTGGCGCTACATCAAAGGTTTTTCCATCATTAAATGCAACTGTTAAGTTAGTTGAATTTGGATTGTATGCTGTATAAGTTTTTTGCTTAGTTTTTAAATTTGAAAAAACACTATAAAATGGGGTTGAGCTTGTATATGTAGTAGTATCGACCGCACCCATTGCATTAATAGAATGTAACCAATAATATGTATATAATTTGGAAGTACCATTTTCTCCAAAATTATGAAAGTTTGGATTAACGTGGTCTTCTTGGTTTAATTGAGCATCATTGGTGAAATTTCTAAAATCATCAAATTTCTTAATAGCCATGTCAGGATTAGCCATAGAAATAAACTGCCAAATGATATTCTGCCAAGCTGGCTTATATCCATCAGGATCCAATTTACTTAACTTTGTGACGGTATTAATAGCATCATCCATCCACCCACGATTTCTTCCTAAGTAAACTGAAGAAGCTGAGTATGGTAACAAATTAATTCCAAGAATTAATTCCGGTATAGGACTGAACCAGGTAGCCATATCAGACTTGTTATCCCAGCACATACCAACAAATGGATATTTGAATTTGGCACTATCGTTTTGAGTAACATATTGGCCACCAACTTTAAGCCAATCTCTTTCTTCTCTCCAAAAGTTTCTTTCTTTCACATCAAACCAATATTCTTCAATTGTAGTTAATTGAGTGGCAAACATATATATTCCTAAATCGCGATAATATTTATCACCGGTTAAAGCTCCAAATAATGCAACAGCAGAATTAAAGTTTTGACCTTCGGAACTTGATTCTTGATTATTACCATCAGCAAATGCACTATGGCCAGAGGCTAAGGCATAACCCATATATGGGTCCCAATTCCTAAATTTAGGAAACATAGGGTCACCATCGTCCGAAATTCCACCTTCAGATTTCTTCCTATAATCTCCAGCAATATCACGAATCAACAATTTTATCATTCCACCCCAATTTTCGTCTTTCCCTAAATCATTTCCATCTAATATCATCAAATCAACTGCAGCTCTGATAAAGTAACCCCAATGGAAATGATGGTCATTAAATTCAGTCTCTGAATTGAATGATGCAGGAAAACCATAAATTGATTGCCAAGTTGGATTATAATAAAATAGGAAATATTTGCCAGGAGCAACAGTATCTAAATCTCCAGCAACTGAAACTGCATTGTATTCATCCATGGTAGCAGTCATCCAATCCTCGAAACGGTTAATGGCTTTTGGTTTCCAAGTATTAACAAAGTTGTCGTTACCAGTTACTGCATTTGCTGCTTCGAATGCCTGTGCAATTCTTCTAAATCTTTTACCATCGTTATATGTATCCATTCCCAAAGAATAAATTTCATCAGGATTTAGATTTGATATAGTATCAACATATTTTTTGTATAATTCTGCATCAAATTTGTCACTTTTATCAACAACTTTTGGAAATTCAGGCATGATTCCGGGATTTCTGATAACTGTTGAGAAAGAGCTCCATTCAATAGTTTTCAACCAACCTCTGGGAGATGGATATTTCAAATTTGTAAAAATTTGATTACTATTTTCAAGATAATTATATTGATGTGGGAATAATGTCACTATAGTGCTTGTGGAAGCTCCTTCTTTAGCCACCATATCAAAATGATAATCTGTAACAACATTATTGGTACCTTCATCGTATCTCCAATTAACTCTTGTATCCTTCAAGAAAGAGAAAGCATGTTTTTGTAAAAGTTTTAGGTTTTCTATTGAAGCAGAATAATTAGCATATTGAGAAATTGGCTTTGTTAATACTTCATTTCCATAAACTGGAGCATTTTGGTCAAACAACATTGCAACCGAAATATAATCTTTTCCATTCAAATCAATTTCTAAAGAATTAAAGAAAAACTTGAAGAAAATATCATCTCCTTTTCCAGTATAAGTAACTTTTGAGCCAGCAGGTAGAAAAACAACAAAAAACTGTTTATCAGCACCTTCTGAACGAAATGCTAACATTGTAGAATCTTCGTACCACATTGCAAATCTACCATCAGTATGTTTAACTTCAAAGTTTCCTTTCAAATCTTCGAAATAAACGTAGGGTAATCCTCTTGACAATGTAGCTTTCATCTTAATTTCATCGCCCTGCTTCCAAGCCGCTTTTACGTGCCAATCTCCATAATTATCAACAAGAGTGGAGTCAGCTTGCATATCTTTTACACCAAAGTAATTTACTCTAGGCCAGCCATTGGTTATGTGAGAAACGGTATAATTTACAGTTTTGTTAGTGTCCTTTGAACCTCTAACAACAGTTTTATCATCCCAAACTTCGATGTTTTTCTGGATGCCAATGTTGAGCCCCTGTGATATGGCTTCGACTGCCAATGGACCAGGGAACATTTGCTCTGAATATTTGTTACCAAGGAATTTGAACTGAATAGAAGACCACCATTTATTAGTGGTAAGTCGTTTACCTGATTTTCTGAATTCTTCAGTAACAGCTGGATTTATCATTTTCCATTTACTTCCAACCGCATTATTTTCACCCATCAAAGGTCCATATATATTTTTAGGTCTGCTATTTTCAGGATAAACAGTATTGTACGTTCCTGGAACATATTTTGGGGGTTGGTTCAAATATGAACCTTTCCCAACATTAACAATTTGTGAATAAGATTCAATACTAAACACAATATTTATTATAATCAAAGAAAAAAGTAAATTTGATAAATGCATTCAAATCCTCCCAAAAAATTATATAACCCTATTTCCTAAGTTAATTAATTATATCATAAATTCTAAAATACAAGTCTTCTGGTTTAACCACACCTTGAATATTATAGAAAATTACAATAGTTTGTTCTTTTGTAATGCTCCTCATCATAACAGAAGTATAGCCATCTAAACCACCATTATGGCCCCACATGTCTGTTCCTGTAAAATTGAAGATTCCTAATCCGTAAGTTATTGTTCCACTTGGTGCAAGTTTTCCTATAAATCTCTTTTGTTGAAGAGAATCTGAAATCATGCCACCATCGATTAACATTTCTACCCATTTTTTAACATCATAGATATTTGAAATATTTGCTCCGGCTGCCCAAGCCCATGATGGGTCGTGTCCTTCGCTTACATCAATATTATACTTAGAAGAATCAGTATAATTCATATATCCTCTTATAAAATTTGATTTGGGAAACTTGTTGTCAGTTGGAAAATAGGTA